>CAIQQM010000117.1 GCA_903873945.1 uncultured Verrucomicrobiota bacterium | reverse complement strand
GGTAACGGCGGCGGGCGAAGCTCCTGATGTCAAAGGCTCGTGCAAGCGAGTCAGCGAGCGAGCAGGTCCTAATATGAGTGAACACCGAGCAAGCCTCGAAAAGGGCAATGCGAACGCCGACCCGGTTCAAACACGGGGAAGGCTGACAGGGCGCAGGAAGCGAACGAAGAGAGCACTGCGTCCGTATCGCCGGGGTATTGGTGAGGACATGCACGCAACGGAGACCTGCGGCAACACGGGAAACCCAACACGGCGGGAGGTCAAAGCTCCCAACCAGAAGCCCGCGAGGGACAGGCTGGGCTGTGAGGGGTGGCGGAGAGGCTCGTACGAGCGAAGAAGCCGGGTAATGCCGGTGGAGCAAAGGAGCCTCAGTTCAAGGACGATGACCAAAGAAGGAAAAGCCCGGAGATTGGCATGAGCCTAACAACTCCAAAGAGTGTTTGGAACCTTCAGCAGTCATTACAGGCCAAAGCGAAGGCAAATCCGACGCTGCGTTTCTATAGCCTCTACGACAAGATCTATCGGAGGGATGTGCTGGCCCACGCCTGGCAACGCTGCCGTGCTAATGGCGGCAGCGCCGGGGTGGACGGTCAGACCTTCGAGCAAATCGAGGCGCAAGGTTTGGGAACGTGGCTGGATGAATTGACGGAACAGCTCAAGAGCAAGACCTATCAACCGCAAGCCGTGCGACGGGTGTACATTCCCAAAGCCGACGGCAAACAACGACCGCTGGGCATACCGACGGTGAGTTCATATTGCACATGATACAGCGGAGTTTTGGGTTGGTAGCGGTTTGATACGAGTCGAGTGAGCGACCCAGGCGCGCAGTTCGGCTTCTTTGTCCACGTCCAAATTGATCCAGTACGGCTTTCCGGTCTGCAGGCGACGTGCTGGAAGATGGCCGCGTTGGATCCAGTAGTAAACAACACCAGGTTGAACTCCGAAGCGATCGGCAACTTCGTTGACGGTCAGTTCGCCGGGGTATTTTAGGCAGGGGGCTGGAATATCGTGGCGATAGCGGATCCAGTGGATCATGTTGGGAGTAAACTGCTTTCCTTTGGCGCTCAGCAGGCCTTCTTGATTGAGCATGGCTGTAATCTGGGTGTCGGTCATGGTTGCGGCCAGCGTACGGACTCGGTTCACCAAAGCCTCCGGGTAACGGACCTTATCCGGGGCTGAAACCGGAAGGTCGAGCGGCAAATCTTCCACTGCGCCCCCCTGCCAGCGAATATGCAGCACGGCCTTCCGTTCCGCGCGGCATTTTTCTACGGTGATATCCTTGAGGAGCAACCGCAGCATTCGTTTGCGATCTGGAGATGAAGTCGTCTGGCTCTTCCAGAGCTTGGGCAGATCCTCGGCTAAAGCCTGCAGTTGAGCTTTTTGCTCTTCGGTCAGCTCCAGCCCCTGTTGTTGGCGAGTGTGGTGAAGTTCGGCTTGGACATTTTTGAGTTCTACCAGAGCATCGTTCCAGCGTTGCTCCAAGGTGCCGGCGACCAGGCGATTGGCAGGATCGACTTCTTCGTAGCGTCGCTGTGCCAACTGGGCTTGATAGTCCAAGCGCTCGATTCGCATGCGCCATTGTTGATCAACGGCCTGGCTGCGGCTCTCCAACTCCTTAACCGCCCGCAAGGCGATCTGGATTTGTTCGGGTCGGAGGATTTCCAGGACGCGGTCGCTGACCGCGCGATCAACCAGATCGGCTTGGATGGTCACGCACTGGGCTGAGTAATGAGCGTCCTCCTTTCGTCGGGTACAATCGTAGACGGGATAAATTCCGCCATTGCCTTTATAGCGAGGAGACAACTTCCGTCCGCAGTGAGCGCATAACAGCAGTCCCTGCAACAAAGCCCGGCCTTCGCGGGCAGGGCCACTGGAGCACTGATCTGGAGTGTTGGTTTGGTTCTGCTGGAGCATCTGCTGATTTTCCAAGTAGTCGTCCCAGTTAATGTAACCGGGATGATGCTCCCGAATCAAGACCAACCAGGAGCCAATTGGTTGACGCTGGACTTTAGATTGGATATGGCCATCCGGGGAGACCGACTTGGCTCCTCGATAGCGGCCGAAGACGTAAGCCCCCGCATAGGAAGGATTGCCCAAAATACCCAGCACTCGCCCCTGAATGAGCTTGCTCCAGAGGATTTTCCCATTCCAAATGCCACCATAAGCACGCCGCGGAAAGGTTAAGCCGTGCTGCTCAAAGTGCCGAACGACTCCATAGGCGCTGCCTGTCTGGCGGAAGAGGGTGAACACCAAGCGGAGCGCGTTTTGAACTTCGACATCTGGATCCAACAACACACTTCCAGGATCCTCACCGTAGGCATACCCCACCGGCAGCGGGAAGCGCAGTTCTCCACGTTGGGCCTTGTTGCGTTTGGCGCCCTGGAGGCGCGCGCGGATAAAGTGCAGTTCGGCTTGCGACATGGTGCCTTTGAGCCCGAGCAAGAGTTGATCGTTGAAATCGGCCGGATCGTAGCAGCCATCGGCATCGACGATGAGGGTGCCGCTCAAGGAGCAGATCTCCAGCAAGCGATGCCAGTCGCTGCACGAGCGCGATAAGCGCGAAGCTTCCAACGCGAAAACCGCCCCCACTTTCTGCAAAGAGACATCGCTCACCAGCGTCTTGAAATCCTGGCGGTTGTTCATCTGCGTGCCCGATTGGCCCAGGTCGGCGTCCAACACCCGGATCTGGTCCGGCGACCAGCCCAGTTCCAGGGCGCGATCCTTCAGAGCATACTGGCGCTGAGTGCTCTCTTGGTGATGATAGACTTGAGCCATCGTCGATTGGCGCAGGTAAATGTAGGCCATCTTTTGGCGATGGTGGATTTGGATTTTGGAGTTCATGGCAAGTAGCTTTGATTTGAGGGGCGGTGGGCAGGGCAAAGCCGGCTTGCCACCAGCTTTGCAAAAAGTTGGCGACAAGGATCCCAGCCGAGTCGATATCCATCTGAGATGAGGGTAAAGGTTGCATGAGCGCGGAGGGTTAGAACTTGGCTCGACGCCTTAAGATTTCGCGGTTGAGGTTGCAAATCTGCTCCAGCACCTGTCGGACTTTCTGGAAGTTCTGCAAGTAATCGGAGGCCTGCTGGCGAAACTCTGCTGGGACGTAATCCATCTCGGGTCGGCCACCGGCTTGGCTTACCGACAAGTAGTACTTGGGCCCGTGCCCCGGGCCATGCTGGCATTTGCAACCGGGATTGCCGCACCGTTTGTAACGCTCGATGAGGGAACCGCGAAGAATAAGGGGCTCGAGCCGGGCTAGCTTTTTTGCCAAAGCTTGACGTCGGCGGAGTAGCGCAGTGGTCGAGTCGCTCATAAGCAGACCAGTTATGTAACTGGTCTGAATATATCGGATGGATTTGCATCGTCAACACCGTTGTTTAATAATTTGAACCAGTTCGCTTAGCTTGAGCAGACATGCCCCATGCAGGATGGGCGGCTGCTCTAGCACGGTAGGGTAAGGCGAGGGATCGGCTTGATCGGTCCACTCGCGAGGCAAGGCGACAGCACCGTTGCGATCATCAAACAGAGAGAGCACTTCGTGACCGCCAACTCGGCGGACCTTGAGAACCAGAAACCGTTTTCCCAATAAAGGATGAAACGGATGCGTTACAGTTGCCCATCCCAAATGCTTCTTGAGACGGAGTGCAGTTAGCTCGGGGCATTCCGAGCCTGCGAGACCGGGTAGTGCAGATGGCTTTGGTCATCGTGCTGGGACCCATCTTGGAGGCGGACCTGCCCGACGAACAATACGCCTACCGAGAGCAGCGCAGCGCCCACGACGCCATCCGCGCCGTGCATGGGCTGGTCAATCGAGGCCACCGTCAGGTGGTAGATGCCGACCTGAGCGGCTACTTCGACACCATCCCGCACCACGAGCTGATGAAAAGCGTGGCGCGCCGCGTCAGCGACGGGGCCGTATTGAGGCTCATCCAGCAGTGGCTGGAAATGCCCGTTGAAGAAACCGACGGACGAGGGCGCCGACGCCGCACGACGGTCAACAAGGACAGTGGACGAGGCACGCCGCAAGGGGCGCCGATTTCACCCCTGCTGGCCAATCTCTACATGAGGCGGTTTATCCTGGGATGGAAGCAGCAAGGTTGGGAAAAACGGCTGGGAGCACACATCGTGAACTATGCGGACGACTTCGTCATCCTGTGCCGAGGTTCGGCGCAGGAGGCGCAGGAACGGATGCAGAAAATCATGAAGGTGCTCAAGCTGACGGTGAACGAGAAGAAAACCAAGACCTGTCAGTTGCCCGAGGAAAGTTTCGACTTTCTGGGCTACACGATAGGGCGGTGCTACTCGACCCGAACCGGCCGCGCCTACCTGGGGACACGACCGGCCAAGAAGCGTATTCAGCGCATCTGCGCCGACGTGAGCGAGCAAACGCAAAGGTCTAGACAAGGGAAGCAGGCCGTAGATTTGGTGGCCGGACTGAACCGCAAACTGCGGGGATGGGCCAACTACTTCTGTCTGGGACCCGTGAGCAAAGCCTATCGGGCGGTGGGCAGCCACACCCGGCAGAGGCTCCGTCATTGGTTATGCAGGAAACACAAGAAAGCCGGCACGGGCATGAGGGCCTATCCCGACGAGTATCTTTACGAGACACTCGGCCTGTTCCGGCTGGAGACACAAACTGCAAACCTGCCGTGGGCGAAAACCTGAGCACCTTGTCCGGAAGCCGGATGCGGGAAAACCGCCCGTCCGGTTTGACGAGCGGGATGTGGAAACGGAAGTTCTCTGAACTCACCGCGCCACATCTCGACTCCACCCCAGCCTCGGATCAAAGGAGAAATACCGCGATCCAGATGCCATCAAAGGAGGCACATGGGAAGCGCTCGAACGAGTTCTGCAG
>CAIQQM010000116.1 GCA_903873945.1 uncultured Verrucomicrobiota bacterium | reverse complement strand
TTATCCCCTGGAGTAATGAATGACTTCCGCCATTACCTCTCAGATCGCAATCGGCTCCACCTCCCGTGCGGTCAGCTTTCAATAGCCTGGCTGGGCGCACAGATGTTTTTTGAGTTTCTTCAGGCAAAGCGGCTGGTGGCTCCATCCGAAACCCTGCCAACGGACACCCGGCCAAAACTTATTGGTGCTTTTGAAGACTGGATGCTGGTTCACCGTGGAGTCAGGCCATCGACCCTGGCCAACTACCGGCATCATTTGATCGACTTGCTGACTCACTTGGGCGAAGTCCCTGAGCAGTTCAATGCCGGTCAGTTGCGCGCATTTATCCTGACGTATGCAGAGCGCACAGTCTTGCAACAGCAAAAACGCGTATAAAGGCCACACGCGCATTTCTCCGCTTTCTGATTGCCAACGGGCGCTGTCCCATTGGTCTGGAAGCCGCAGTCCCCAAGCTCGCCGAGTGGCGGTTGTCGACGCTTCCGCGTTATTTGCCGCCCGCAGATGTCGAACGCGTCATCGCCGCCTGCGATGGCTCAACGGCCATCGGCATCCGCGACAAAGCCATCATTTTGCTGCTGGCCAGATTGGGCCTGCGTGCAAGCGAGGTAGCCGATTTGCAGTTCGACGCCATTGACTGGTCAAGGGCTACGTTCAGCGTCACCGGCAAAAGCCGGCGTGAAGCGAAGTTACCCTTGCCACAGGATGTCGGCGACGCATTGCTCCATTATCTGGAAACGGCGCGGCCCACGGTTGACGACAACCATGTATTCATCACCGCCATCGCGCCCTGGGCGCCGATTACGCGGAGTGTCGTCAAATCCGCCGCCGCTCAGGCCATGCGGCGTGCCGGTGTCGAAGCGCCGTCATTCGGCGCCCATCTATTGCGCCACTCGGCAGCGACTGCGCTACTGCGCCAAGGCGCATCTCTACAGGTGATCGGTGAGGTGCTGAGACACCGCTGTGTGGACACGACCGCCCATTACGCGAAAATCGACGTGGACTTGTTGCAACAGGTTGCAAGGCCGTGGCCGGGGGGTGCGCCATGTTAAAAGACGACATCGCCACCTATCTGGCCATACGCCGTGCGGGAGGCTTCAAGCTTGAGGACGACGAACTTTACCTCGACAGCTTTGCCCGGTTTGCCGATGCCCAAGGGGATACCCATGTGGTGGCGCAGACGGCCATTGCCTGGGCGGAACAGGCCTGCTCGGAGGCACAACGCGCCCAGCACCTGAAAGCCGTCATTCGCTTTGCGCACTTTAGCCGTGCCGCCGATAGCCGCCACGAGGTTCCGCCGCAGGGTGTCTTTTGCCCCAGGCGTCGGCGACCGACACCGTATTTGTTCAATGACGAGGCGGTCCTGGCGTTGATGCGACAGGCGGCGCAGCTTGGCCCCGATGGCTCCTTGCGGCCGCTGATGTACAGCACCTTGATCGGCTTGCTGGCGGCGACCGGATTGCGCATATCCGAGGCACTCAACTTGCGTTTCCAGGATGTGACCCCTGACGGGTTGGTGATCCGCGAGACGAAGTTTCGCAAGAGCCGCTTGGTGCCGCTGCATCCCACCACCCGTGCCGCCCTAGATCGTTACTTGGACAAACGCGGCCAACTGGCGGGGGTCGATGACCATCTGTTCGTCTCGCGCCGACGCCATCCGTTGAGCCGCCAAGCCGTCTACCCGACGTTCCATCAACTGCTGGC
>CAIQQM010000115.1 GCA_903873945.1 uncultured Verrucomicrobiota bacterium | reverse complement strand
GCGAGCGACTGGCTGTTGTTCGCGGGTAGCCTAGATCTTCCGCCAACCAAGCCCCCTCACCATATATATATGTATGCAAACTTCATCAGCCCTTCCCACAGCCTTCCTGATATTTCAAGGCCAAGTTCTCACGATTACAGCTTCCTTTCAGGCTTCAGCGCCGGGGGAGTCGGGTGGTGTTCTCGGCCTCGCCGCACTGCGCGTGGTGAATCCAAGCTGGTTAATAAGGTATCTTTGAACTGCTCACCCACCATCTGCCATCGCTCAGCTTGAAAAAGTGTAAACGGCGGCTGAAAAGTGCGGCGGGGTCATGTGTGTGACGCGGCGGTTCAAAAGTGCGGCATCTTCATTAACAATGAAGCATGTATCGCAATATGAATGACTGGGCCGAGATTCGCAGAAGAGTGTTGGTGGATGGGGTTAGTCGGCGGCAGATTCTCCGGGAGACGGGGATGCACCGACTGACGTTGAAGAAGATTCTGGAACACAGTGAGCCGCCGGGCTACCGGCAGCAGCAGCCACGACCGCAAAAGAAGCTGGGGGCTTTCATCGAGCGGATTAAACAGATACTCAAAGACGATCAGGCCTTGCCGCGCAAGCAGCGGCACACGGCCAAGCGGATCTGGGAACGACTGCAGGAAGATGGTTTTACCGGCGGTTATACCGTGGTGAAAGACGCCGTGAGGGAGCTGACGCAAAAGACGCAGGAGGTGTTTGTGCCTTTGCAGCATCGTCCCGGCGAGGCCCAGGTGGACTTCGGCTACGCGCTGGTGAAGGTCAACGGCCAGTTACGCAAGGTGGCGTTCTTCGTGATGGCGTTGCCGTATAGCGACGCGTTCTTCGTGAGGGCGTTCGAGCGCGAATGCACGGAGACCTTCTGGGAAGGTCATGTGCAGGCGTTCGAGTTTTTCAAGGGTGTTCCCCATCGGATCACCTATGACAACACGAAGGTGGCGGTGAGCAAGATCAGCGGCAAAGAGCGGCAGTTGACGCACGGCTTTCTCCAACTCAAGAGTCATTACCTGTTTGCCCATCACTTCTGTCGGGTGGCGCGGGGCAACGAAAAGGGCGTCGTTGAAGGACTGGTGAAGTTCACCCGGTCGAACTTTTTTGTGCCGGTGCCGCAAGTGCGGGAGCTGGCCGAACTGAATGATTATCTTTTCCAGCGCTGCAAGGAGGATCAAGGTCGTCGGTTGCGTGGGCAGCCGGGTTCCAAGGCGGAGTTGTTATTGGTGGATCAAAAAGCCTTCCTGCCGCTGCCAACGACACCGTTCGAGTCCTGCCGCAAGTTTTCCACGACGGCCAGTTCGTTGTCACTGGTGCGCTTTGATGGGAACGATTATTCGGTGCCGGTGCGCTGGGCGCATCATCCCATCGTGGTCAAGGGCTATTGCGATCAGGTGGTGCTGTGTGCCGATGGCAGTGAGGTGACGTGTCATGCTCGGATTTGGGATGACGAGCAGGTTTGTTTTGACCCATTGCATTATCTGGCGTTGCTGGAGACCAAGCCGGGAGCATTTGATCATGCCCGACCGCTGATGGGCTGGACGTTGCCAGAGTGTTTTGCGCTGTTGCGCCGGCGGCTGGAAAGTGAGCGAGATGGTGACGGCACCCGCGAGTATATCAAGGTGCTCCGGTTGCTGGAGAAGCATTCGTTACCGCAGTTACGGCGGGCGGTGGAACAGGCGCTGGCGGTTGGAGCCATCACCCGCGATGCCGTGGCGCAGTTCCTCTATCCCCGGGAAGACTGGAGTGCCACACTGTTCTCATTGGACGGCCATCCGCATCTGCGCCACGTTCGCGTAGCCGCGCCGAATCTGGCTGCCTACACGGAACTGGTGGGAGGTGTGGTATGAGCAAAAATCCATCCGTGCTCCTGCTGGAGCATCACTTGAAGGAACTAAAGCTGCCGACCTTCTTGCGCGACTACGATAGTGTCGGAACCGTGTGCAGTCAGGAACGCTGCGATTACCCGACATATTTGCTGCGATTGGCCGAACGGGAGTTGATCGATCGGGAACGCCGCGCCACCGAACGGCGGATCAAGGAAGCCGCCTTCCCCGTGTTGAAAACCATTGAGACCTTCGACTTCGCCGCCCAAGTCTCGATTAACGAACCGCTGGTGCGGGAACTCCTGCGGGGCGAATATATCAGCAAACGCGAAAACCTTCTGCTGGTCGGCAATCCCGGCACCGGCAAAACCCACTTGGCGACCGCTCTGGGCTTTGCCGCCTGTAGTCAGGGAAAACGTGTGCGCTTCATGACCACCACGGGACTGGTGACCCAGTTGCTTGAACAACGGGAGACGCGAACCTTGCAGCGGTTGCACAAACAACTGGAGCGGTTGGACGTTCTGGTTTTGGACGAGCTCGGCTACGTCCCGTTCTCCAAGACCGGGGCGGAACTGCTGTTTGATGTGGTGAGCCGGGCGTATGAACGCACCAGCCTGATCGTCACCACCAATCTGCCCTTCGAACAATGGACTGAAGTGCTGGGCAGCGAACGGTTGACCGGAGCATTGTTGGACCGCCTGACCCATCGTGTTCACATTCTGGAAGCCAACGGTGAAAGCTTTCGGCTGACGGATGCCAAACGCCGGCTGAAACGTAAGTAAATCAAACGAACCTTCGACCGCAGGAGGGGGCGAGCTAAAGGCTCGAAGCTCCCCCTCCTGCTGCTTCTACCTCGAAGCGGAATCAACAGCTTGACGAAACCCTGAAAAAACAGTCTTCTTTGCCCGGAAGGTGCAGCACTTTTCGAGCGCCGCCCGCCGCACTTTTCAACCGCCGTTTACAGACAGTCACATCATCGTCATGCTCGACGAAAATGAGGCGGGCAAAGCGGGACGCGAAGACATCGCGTGTCGCCTGTCCAAGTTCTGTTTCGTCCGGGTGCATCAGTTTCCGCGTCCCGACATGGAACCGGAACACCTCACCGACGAAGAAGTGGCGGACATCGTGGAGGGCCACAAATGAAACGGTATGAAGGCAAACGGCAGGGCTACGCCGTTGGCGTCACCGTGGACGGACGCCGTTTGAATCCCCGCTTCGATCTGTGGAACCACAGTCCAACGGGATTTGAATGGGGTTATGGCGGCAGCGGACCAGCGCAATTGGCGCTGGCCATTCTCGCCGACCATTGCCAGGACGACGAGCAGGCGTTGAATTTTTATCAACGCTTCAAGTGGGCGGTGGTTGCCGAACTTCCGCACCGTTCCTGGATGCTGACTACCGAAGGCATTGACCGCATGTTGGATTCCCTACGGGAACGCGAGCCAGTCTTGGAGGCCGCAACGTGAGTGC
>CAIQQM010000114.1 GCA_903873945.1 uncultured Verrucomicrobiota bacterium | reverse complement strand
TTGCCTGGGCGGCGCGCTTCCGCCGCTTGGCCCGCGATTACGAACGGCTTGCCTCGACGCTCTCAGGTTATCACTGGCTCGCCTTCACCATGCTCATGCTCCAATCGCTATTTGCTAAAAGTGCATGACAGGCTCTAGAGCTTCAGCCCGCCTCTGCCGCCAAGGTGTGCACGGCGCTCTGCGCGATTCAGCTGGGTATTGGTTCGACTGGCGTCGGGACCGATGGTTCGCCCGCCTCTCTTATCCCGGAGAAAAGGGCTTCAGGTCGCCACATCCTGCGCCCGTCTCCCTTGCCAGGTCGACGGGAACCGGGCTTGGGGATGCCCGCCAGAATGTAGTAGTTCTCCAATAAACGATGCTTGGCAGTGCTGAGCTTGTGCCACTCGTCCGCAGTCTTTGCGTTATCAATGAAGTTGTCCAAAGCTTCGAGTTGCGTTTCGAGCTTTTGCAGTTTGCGCTTGCGTGAGTCGTCTGTTGAATCCTCAGGGTTTAAGGCATCAACAGGGGACTTAGTTGGTGTGTCGTTGTCGCTTAGTTGTTTTTCGTGCCAGTGGTTTCTTGCGGCAGTCCAATTTTCGCGCCGATACCACGCCACAAGGGTTTGTGGCGGAACATTGTGTTTTCGGGCTATTTCGCTGAGTGTGCCCTGGCCTTCCACCCATTCCTTGCGGCATTGCAGCCGCAGTGCGAGCGGGTGACGTGTGCGGGGCGTTGCTGATGCAAGTACAAGGCAAAGTCACACAGCATCTCTTTTGGCGCAAGCAGCAGGTGACGCGAATCGGAATCTGAGTTTCCAGAAAACACCTTTTAACAAAGTGCCCCCTAACCGTACCTACCCTGATTGCGTTCGAGGGGTGCCCCTAGGGGGTGCGGGGACGGGTCTGGCCGCCGCAAATAAGAGAGTCCTCATTTGCCGAACGCTCAGCCATGCCTCACGCGCTGCCGGGCAGCGAGCAAAACAGCAGCACGACAAGCCGACGCCAGCCGGAACACCTCCACACTCGGCACTAGGACGCGCCAGACCGCGCTGCCAGAGCGCGGCCTGTGCGGGCTTGCGGCGCGATTTGGCGAGCCGTCCGCTATAGCTGACATGGTCCCGGTGCGACTTGGGGGCGAAACACCCTTTTTCGGGCTAATAGATATTTGTTCAACAGTTGGCACCAGGTTGCTCAGCAGTGGATGCTGGGCGGGCATCAAAGCCGGGGAGTGGACAAGGTTAAACGGCCTTGCACTTGTTGTAGGATAGTGTTGTAGGACGCTCTATTCCGCTGGGAGTGATGCAGAAAACACTTGATTTTATTGGGTATTTTGAAGTTGGAGCGGGTGATGGGAATCGAACCCACGTGACCAGCTTGGAAGGCTGGAGCTCTACCATTGAGCTACACCCGCGATTACCGCCATACTAGCGACATGGAGCGGGTTGTCAATCGTACCTGGGGGCCATTTGACAACCATGCCCTCGAGGTTAACTTGCGTTGCCATCTGTTTTTAGGGCCCGCCTATCAAACACGATAGCCGGGGCTATAAACGTCGGCGAAAGAAGAGAAGTTGGTTTAACAGGCCCAGCTTGCCGGAGCATCCCTTTTAGTGGCTGGTAATTATATCAAACATATATGAAAAAATCATTATTGGGAATGACAGCAGCCTTGGTAATCCTCCAGGTCGGAGCTGTAGAATTGAATTGGCTGACCGACTTGCCTCAAGCGCAAGCCAAGGCAAAATCGGATAACAGGCTGCTCATGATCGATTTTACCGGTTCGGACTGGTGTCCCTGGTGTATCAAGCTCAACAAAGAGGTTTTTTCCACGCCGGAATTTGTCGCGTATGCCAACAAAAACCTCGTCTCTGTTGAGATCGATTTCCCACGCAATAAACAGCAAGCCCCCGATCTGAAGAAGGCAAAGCAGCAACTCCAAAAGCAATATAAGATTGAGGGTTATCCCACGGTCATTGTGCTGAACAGCCAGGGCCAAAAAGTAGGCCAGTTGGGCTACCAGCCAGGGGGACCGAAGCCTTTCATCGCTGAATTGGAGAAGCTGAAAGGAAAGTGAGAGGTGTGTCTGAACTTTTCGGTTGGGTGACCCCCGCGCGGTTGGGAGGCTGCGAGGGACATTTCTTCGAGACGCCTTCACCGCAATGCAGTCCTTGGAAAATCGCAAAAAAACCGACCGAAGGGAGCGCGCAAGTCTGAGATGGAAGCGATTCTGGCTCTGGAAGATGGTTCTGTCTTTCACGGGCAGGGGTTTGGCGTAAGCGCCTCAGCCTGTGGCGAGGTGTGTTTCAATATCCCCATGATTTGTTACCAGAAAATCCTGACTTGCCCACTTATCGGCAATTGCGGCGTGAACCATGTTGACGTCGAATCGTGGCGGACGAACGTGGTCGGATTTGTCGTGCATGAGCTGTCGCCGGTGGTTAGTAACTGGCGCGCGGAGCAACCGCTGATTGAGAAGGACATGATGGAGAACACGAAGAACCCATCTGCGAGTACCCTGTGGAGCCCATTTTCACAGATTCGCCGTTATGCTCTAAGATTCATGTTTGCGTTTGACTTGAACCGGTTGCTGGGGATAATCGTTTTGCACAAGTGACTTATGGTGAAACTCGTTGTCCTCAGTGCGGGAATGACTGGACGCACTCATGAGCTGAGCGTGGATAGGACCACTATCGGCCGTATCGAAGGCAACTCTTTTCAAATCGCTGAGCCCTCAGTTTCCAGCCGCCATTGCGAAGTCCTCCTGCGCGAAAGCGATGTCGTAGTCCGCGACCTGAACTCTACTAATGGCACGTTCATTGATGGGGACAAGATCACTGAGAGCGTTATCAAACCTGGGCAGGTGCTGCGTCTGGGCCAAATTGAACTTCGGTTGGAAACAGACCGCCCGGTTGCGCCTGCGAAAAAGTCTCTCGATCAGACCATGGTCATGCAACGTGGCGTGAGCTTGAATGAACTTGAGCATGGCTCGCGTTCGGGTGGATTTGATACCACTAGCAAAGGGTTTTCCAAAAAGGACAACAAAGCGAACCAGATCTTCTGGATCGTGGCGGTGGTGTTCGGTTTGGTGATTGCCGCCTTGCTCCTTTACGTCTTCAGAATCGCCGGAAAGTAATAAAACTAAAAGGAGCGCTGCTTCACACGCGCCCGAATGTCCGCCTTTTCCTGGCCAACAGCCTTCCGGGCCGCTTGCATGGGTCTTTATAGGTTATCCTTCCTTGAGCCAGCGAGCCACATCTGCCGCAGCATAGGTAATCAGGATGTCCGCCCCTGCGCGGCGCATGGCAAGCAGACTCTCGAGTGTAATAGCGCGCTCGTCAACCCAGCCCTTGGTGGCGCCGGCTTTCACCATCGAATACTCTCCGCTCACTGCATAGGCTGCTGTGGGGTAGCCAAATTCACTTTTCACACGGTAAAGGATGTCGAGGTAGGCGAGGGCGGGTTTGACCATCACAATGTCTGCGCCCTCTTGAATATCGAGCGCAACTTCGCGTAGTGCTTCACTGGCGTTTGCCGGGTCCATCTGGTAACTGCGCCGGTCGCCAAACTGTGGCGTGGATTCGGCCGCTTCCCGGAAAGGCCCGTAAAAGGCGGAAGCAAACTTGGCCGCATAAGACATGATGGGCGTTTGATCAAACCCGAGTTTGTCCAGTTGCTCCCGAATCGCGCGAACGCGGCCGTCCATCATGTCGCTTGGCGCAACCATGTCAGCACCCGCTTCGACGTGGCTGGTGGCGCTGCGGGCAAGCAATCGCAGCGTCGAGTCGTTCAGGATTCTGGCGCCGGTCTTGTCGCGCTGCACCAGCCCGCAATGGCCGTGGTCCATGTACTCGCACAGGCAAACGTCCGTGATGACAAAAAGTTTCGGGAGCTCTTTCTTCAACAAACGAACGGTTTGTTGAACAATGCCCTTGGCCGCATAAGCGCCGGACGCTTTGTCGTCTTTTCTGTCGGGAATCCCGAACAGCAGGACAGCCGGAATGCCCAATTCGTGGGCTCGTCTTGCTTCGCGAAGCAGCTCATCGGGGGAAAGCTGGAATACACCAGGCATTGCGGAAATCGGCCGCCGCAACTTGCGCCCGCTCCGCGCGAAAAGCGGCAAAACGAGTTGGGCAACGTTCAGTTGTGTCTCGCTCACCAACTGTCGCAGGACCGGCGTCTGCCGCAAACGACGTGGTCGGTAGGCGGGGAATCGTCCCGCAGGATATAAACTCATGAATATAGTTTATGGGATGAGCGAGAAGAGCAAAGGGTAAAGTAGTGACGACAGGTAGTTGGAGTCGACAGCCTCAAGATACGGGCGTGCCGGCGCTAAAACGCGGATAGTGTGGTTGGCGGAAGAGCAGTTTCCTTCACGTGGGTAATCCGTACGGGATGCGGCACATCCTGGAGCGCTTGCATCTCGATGTGGACTTCCAGTTTTCGTTTTGGCATGACCGGGCGGAGAACGTGTGGGCGAATTTGCATCAGGAACAACCCGGGCGGTTTGGGCTGAGGACGCCGGTTGGCGATTTCGGCAAAGCCTCGAATCTCTTGCAGGAGCTTGGTTGTGTTCATTTTAGTCGCCATATAAGCCGGTTTCTAAAAGAAACGACCGCAGTTTTCATGCCATAAATTGGCAATGCTGACCTTAAGTTTTAACAGGAACACGCTTCTTTTGCCGGGCTGCCTTTTCCCTGCCGTTGTTATGCTTAATCATTGTCGATGCACAATCATAGGTGTGCCCATTGAACTGTTGCGTGCCCGGGCAGAGTTTGTTATATATCAGCTTGACGGTAAGCGGGTGTGGTTCAGTGGTAGAATGCGGGCTTCCCAAGCCTGAGATGAGGGTTCGATTCCCTTCACCCGCTCCAACTTCAGTTCCAACCAATAGAATCAATACTTGCGCGAATTTCCAGACTTCCTGAAAAGCGCTAGTGCTAAAGCCTGGTGCTAAAAAGCCCGCGACTTTTGGAGACGTTCAGGGATATTTGCCTTGTGGAATTTGTCGGTATTTTCCGCCTTGAGCACCCCAACAAACTCAGGGCTGCGAGCAGGGGCACGCTTTGACCCGTTGCAAAAACGGTGACACGAATTTCGTCCACGAGGGGTTCGAAATTTAGTGGGCCTGACGGCAAGGTTCCGCCGGCTTCGGCCTGGGCGTGCTCGCGGTGAAGCTCCCAGTTCAAGCAAAGTTCCAGTCCATTTCGTTCAATCTTGTGCGCCAGACGTTATCACAGTTCGGCGCTGGTCGCCGCCACAACTTCGTCATTTGACCGCGCCGCTTGGCCATGATAAAATGTTCGAATGATGACTATTACTGAATCTCTTACCAGCGAGCACACCCAGTTTTGCTTGTTGTTTGACGAGATTGACCGCCTCCTGCCTGATGTGCGGACGGTAGCCGAGGTTCGGCTGCTCTCCCGGCTGGTTCAAGGGGCACTCTCTCACCATGCTGATGTGGAGGAGAACCTCGCCTATGCGGCGCTGGATCACGCCTTGGCGGAGAAGGGTGAGTCGATTCGGCTGTATCAGGACCACCATGAGATTGATTGGTGCCTTCAACACGCTAGATCGGCTAAGGGGTTTACCACGTCGTTGCGGCTACTGAAGGCGGGGCTTAAGGCTTCGCGCGCGCATTTTCGGAGGGAGGAGGAAACGATCTTCCCGCTCTTCGAGAAACTGTTTAACCCGGCGAACCTGGAAGCTTTAGGGATCGAGGCGCCTTGCATGGTATCTCCCTTGGGACCGCACGGCTTCGCCAACGCATTGCGCGGTCGATTGTGGAAACCTGAGCACGACGGATGGGGGCCAAAACAACACGCCCGGTAACAGGTGCCGAAGAGATGGGATTGGGGAACGTTGCTGAAGAGACGTTCTGCCACCGGACTGTGCCCATTTTTGCCACTTGGCTACCTTCGCTCGTTTATATTCCTCTGCACAATCGTCTACGGCTTCGTCGCCATCAGATACCTCAGCGTATAGCGACGAAAAAAATCCGGCAGGATCCCATCGGCGCGGCCTTTTGTTTCCCGCGCGAGCCTGCCAGGCTTGTCATTCCTTCAAAGAGTCGGTATATTTGTAATGATTTTGGAAGGGCGGAGGATCGCTTTCGTCCCGCGCAAGCGGGGCGGAGGAGGAAAGTCCGAACACCAAAGGGCGCGATGCCGCGTAACCCGGCCTTAGGCCGGGATACATGCGGGGGGTGATGCCGTGAGGCATCCCGACGGAAAGTGCCACAGAAAATAAACCGCCCACGCCTCGAAAGAAGCGCGGGCAAGGGTGAAAAGGTGGGGTAAGAGCCCACCGCTCCAAGCGCGAGCGCGGAGGCACGGAAAACCCCATCGGGTGCAAGGCCAAATAGGGGACCACGGAGCGGCCCGCTCCAGGTTCCGCAATGCGGAACGGGTTCCGGGTACTGGCTGCTGAGACAAATGATTCTCTCCGTCCGTAAGGGCGCAGACAAAATTCGGCTTACAGCCCTTCCAAAATCAAATCACTTCCGGCGCTCCTGCACAGCCGCCCGGCTGGCATTGCTGACGCGGTCAACGGCGAGAACCGCCACGACTTCCGGCGGCGAGCCTGTGGAGAGATGGTCGGTCGTGTTGCCGGGAAGGATCTCCGCAGTCCAAACTCCGCCTCGCCGCGTTTGCAACACCCATAACCATGGCTTTTCAACTCCACCCGCCGCCCAACTGAATTTTAGCCGCTGGCCACCTTCGCCGTTGGTGATGACTAGCATTGGTTTTTGAGGGCGTGTTTGGCCGAGCCAGGATGCAAGCGGCATGAGCGCCGGCTGAGCATACACCTCCCGTTCGAGCGCATCGTCAAGCGAATGATTTTGCATCAAGGCGCTCATTCGCCAATGGAGATGGCCGCTCACCCCGGATTGCCTGCGGGCAAGGCGGATCTGGCTGACGATATCTTCAGCCTGCCAGGTGCGGCCAACGTTGTAAGTGTTCAAGCCGGGGCACAGGAGCCGGCCTTTGGTGTTCTGGCCCTCCCACCATTTCAACAGCACGGGGAAACTTTGGTCCGGCTGCCCGATCGGCCAGTAAAGCTGCGGGGAAAAATAGTCGAGCCAGCCGCGCACCAGCCAGAGTCGTGAATCCGCGTAATGTTCGGCGTAAGCGTCTTTGCCCTTGATCTGCGGGGGGTTCTTCGGGCGCCAGATTCCGAAAGGGCTGATTCCAAACTTAACCTGAGGCTTTGCAAACTTGATCGAGTCATAAGCCCTCTCGATGAAGCGGTTTACATTGTCACGCCGCCAATCATCGCGGGTCTGGCGCAGGCCGGAGCCAAACCGTTTCCAGCTTGTGTCGTCAGGGAAATCTTGCTCCGTTCCCGAATCTCTTTTGTCGGGGTAAAAATAGTCGTCAAAGGCAACTCCGTCGATGTCGTAACGTTTTACCACGTCCATCACGACACTGAGCGAATAGTCCTGCACGTCTTTTTCGCCCGGATCGAGCCAAAGGACTTTTCCAAACTGGCGGACGAGATCGGGGCGGGTTCTGCTGATATGGGAGGGGGCGATGGGCGATTTCGCCATGATGTGCCGGGCGCGATAGGGGTTAAACCAGGCGTGGAGTTCCAGGCCCCGTTTGTGCGCTTCCTCGACCGCAAACGCGAGAGGGTCATAAAACGGCTCAGGCGCTTTGCCCATCGTGCCGGTAAGATACTCCGACCACGGTTCGAGCGTTGATGCATACATCGCGTCGCAAGACGGCCTAACCTGAAAGATGATGGCGTTCAACTTGAGTTCTGCAGCCCGGTCCAGAATGGCGAGCAACTCAGCTTTTTGGCGGGCCGTGCTGAGAGCGTTTGTGGACGGCCAGTCGAGGTTGGCCACCGTTGCCACCCAAGCTGCCCGCATTTCACGGGCGACCTCGGGCGGGACAATCCGGGAAGGGGCATAAGAAGCCGCCAGCGCGATAACGGTTGTGGCCAGCAATGCGGCAAAAGTTGCGAGGGAAGGAGGCGCTGGCGAGGGAGCATAGTAAGGCGATTTCAAACAGCGGCGGGGTTCAGTGGTTTTGGAACCGGGTTCGTGCGAAAGATTGGGTTGCATCAACTCGAAAAGTTTTTCCGAAAAGTAGTTGCATTGCGAGCCCAGTTTGACGTAAAAACGGTGATTGTAGAGTCAGCAGAATAGTTGATGAAAATAAGTAACGGTTAGTCGGCACAAGTCAAATCTCGGTTCCTCACCAATTAGTTGTGCTCCGACGGTAGGCATGCCCTGTATATTGTGGTTTTTTGCTTTACTTTGCAGGGCGAATTTGGTTATTTTTAATAAAATCATGTATCTTAAGAATCTAACTGTCTTGGGATTCAAATCCTTCGCGGATAAAACTGCACTTAACTTCCAACCCGGCGTGACCGCAATCGTAGGCCCCAATGGGTGTGGTAAGTCAAACGTGTCAGACGCTATACGTTGGGTACTGGGGGAGCAATCCGCCAAAGCCTTGCGCGGTGGCGAGATGGCAGATGTGATCTTTAATGGCACTGATGGCCGCAAGCCGCTCGGCATGGCTGAGGTGTCGCTCACGATCGGCGGAATGGATGAGGAGCACCTGCATGCGGCCGGCGTGGAGATAGCTTACGATGAAGTGACGATTACGCGTCGTGTTTTTCGCGATGGGGGGAGTGAGTATTTCATCAACAAGACCGCATGTCGGCTTAAAGACATTCAGCAATTGTTCATGGGCACCGGTGTGGGCCGCACGAGTTACAGCATCATGGCCCAAGGCAACATCACCCAGATACTTTCGAGCAAGCCCGAAGACCGGCGGCTGATTTTCGAGGAGGCAGCCGGGATCACCAAGTACAAGTCGCAGAAGAAAGAGGCACTACGGAAGCTCGAGTACACCGAACAAAATCTCCTGCGCGTGGCGGATTTGGTGCGCGAGGTGAAGCGTCAAATCGGGTCGTTGCAGCGCCAGGCTGGGAAGGCGCGGCGTTACAAGCAGCTTTCCCAGGAACTGCAGCACCTGGACGCACAGTTGGCGCGCCATCAATTTGACCAGTTGCAAGCGGAGATCAACGAGCGGCAACTCACAGCCGAAAATTTGCGGAACGAAATCGAAACCCGTTCAGCCGGCGTGCTGCGGTGCGAAGATGAGATAACCCAATTGCGCGGACGGTTCGCCGACCTGGAACGACAGATTAGCGCGATGCAACAGCGGGGCCTGGAGTTGAAGGGGGAAAGCGACCGGCATGAAAGCCGCATTCATTTCAACGAAGAGCGGTTGCGCGAATGTGCGGAACAGAATTCGAAAGCGCTGGCAGACTTGACCCAGGCCGAGGAAAGGCGCCGGGCGGCGGGAGAGGAACTTGCGTCGGTCAGCGAACATCTCGCCGCGGCCGAGTCCGCTCTCGCGGAGCATCGGAGGGCGCTCGCCGCCAAGCAGGGTGCACTGCAAAAAGTGGAAGAGGATTTGCGCCAGCAGCAGGAAGCGTTGCGCGCGGCTCAGGCCTCGGCGTTTGCCGCGGCCCAGGACCTTACCCGGGCCCGGAACGAAGTCACGGCGATTGACCTGCAAAAACAGGGCAACATTGTCAGGCTGGAGAAGCTTTCCGCGGAAAAGATCCAGCTTGAAGAAGAGCGCACGCGTCTAGAGACCCGGTTGCACGAATTTGCGGCGAACGTCGAAGCCCAAAAGCTCAACGTGCAGACCCAGCGCGGCACGGTTGAAGAGCGGCAACAACGGCTGCGGGAAGTGCAGGCGGAATTGGAACGCGCAGGGTTGGAGCAGGACAAAGCATTGGAGCAACAGGCGGAAAAACGCTCGCGGCTGAGCGTGCTGGATCAGTTGCACGCGGAGCATGAGGGGTTTAGCGTCGGATCGCTTGCGGCGCTCAAACAATCCCAGCATGTGCTCGGCTCGCTCGCCGACAAAATCCGCGTTCCCGATCAGTATGTGATGGCCATCGAGACCGCCCTCGGGCATCATTTGCAACTGGTGTTGACGGAGCAGCCCGAGTCGGCCCGCCAGATTCTCGCCGAGCTGAACACGAATCGAAAAGGCCGGGCGAGCATCGCGCCGCTGACGTTCATGCAAAATGGGCACGGCGAGCAGGTCCCGGGCGCGGATCATCACCCGGCAAACGAAGTTGCCGGCCAAACTGCCCCACCCGCCGTCTCGATTGAATTAAACGGAGCGCCCCTGGCCGCAATGGCTGTTGTCCAAGGCGAAGCATCCGTTCGCCCGGTGCTGGAGCGCCTGCTCGGGGTGACGCGGATTGTTCGTGATTTGAACGCTGCCACCGAGGCCTGGCGTGAGAGCAAAGGCGCGTTTCATTACGTGACGCTGAGCGGCGAAGTGCTGAGCCGGCACGGCATCTACACCGGCGGTTACAACAACGGCAATGGCAATGGCAACGCACCCGCGTCCATCCTTGGGCGGAAAAATCAAATCGCAGATTTGCGGAGAGCGCTGGCACAATTGCAGGAACAGGTGGCAGAAATCAGCCGCCGCAAGGGGGCGCTTCAGAGCGAGCAGACCACGCTGCAGGCCGGGCTGCAACAGGCGCAGACGGATCTTCAGGCTCAGGAAGTTGCCATCGCAACGCGCGAAGGCGAGTTCGGCGCCCTCGAGACTTCGCAGCGCCTCCTGCACCAGAAAGTCGAGACGGTCGTTTACGAAATACAAAGCCTTGCGGCGCAGGAACGGGAAGGGTTGCAGAAACGGGCGGAGCTGGCGGCTACGGCCGCTGAATTGGCCGAGCGTGAGAAAACTCAGCAGGGACAGGTCGTGGAATTGACTGCCAGGTTGGAAAGTCTCCGGCAGCAGCGTGACAATGCCAATACTGGTTTGACTGAGAGCAAAATCGCCTTGGCTACGGAAGAACAGATGTCCGCCTCCTGCCAGCAGCAGCAGCAGGCGCTCGAACAGCGGATGCGCGAGCTGGCGCAGGTCATCGAGCAACGCAAGGGCGAACTTTTCTCGTTCGTCAGTCGTAAGGAGCAGTCGGAATCCGAAATTCAGGATTCACGCGGCCAGATCGAAAAACTGCGGCACGACCGCGAACAGGTGAACGCGCAAACCGCGGAGCTTGTGGCGCAGGAACAGTCGCAACAGACAGACATCACCACGCGCGAGGAGGCTTTGCGCGAGCAACGGCGGCGTTTGGCCGAAATCCAGGAAGCGCGCAGCGCTCTCGAAGTCGAGCTGGCGCAAAAGAACATGACCATTCAAAACCTGCGCGAGCGGATCCAGCAGAAATATCATGTCAATCTGGACGACGTGCGCAGCGAGTGCATCACGATTACGTTCGCGGAGGAAGGGCCGGCGAAGGTGCACGTGATGACGCCGGAGGAAATGACTTCTGCCGGCGCCGCTACGGATTGGACCGCAGTCGAGCAACAGGTCCAGACGCTGCAGCAGCGGATCGAGGAAATGGGACCGGTGAACCTCGTCGCCATCGAGGAATATGAGGAGACGGAACAGCGTTACCAGTTCCTGAGCAAACAGCATGACGATCTGGTGCAGGCGAAGGCCCAATTGCTCGAAATCATCAATCGCATCAATACGCAAACCCGCGAGATGTTCCGGCAGACGTTTGAGCAGGTTCGCCAGAATTTCCGGGCCATGTTTACGGAGGTCTTCGGCGGCGGCAAGGCCGACCTGATCCTCATGGACGAGAACGACCTGCTGGAAAGCGGCATCGACATTGTGGCCCGCCCGCCCGGCAAACAGTTGCAAACGATTTCGCTGCTCTCCGGCGGCGAACAGACCATGACGGCCGTTGCGCTTCTCTTCTCGATTTATCAGGTGAAGCCGAGCCCGTTCTGCGTTCTGGACGAGCTGGACGCGCCGCTGGACGAATCAAACATCAATCGCTTCATTCGCGTGTTGCAGCGGTTCCTCGCGAACTCGCAGTTCATCGTTATCACGCATAACAAGCGGACTATCGGCATGGCGGACGTCCTTTATGGGGTCACGATGCAGGAGCACGGGATCAGCCGAATTGTAAGCGTCAGATTCCATAAGGCCAACGAGGCCGTCACCGACCATCGAGCCGCTTCTCTGGAAACACCTCTCATCGAGCCGGATGTGGACGAGGAGGAAGACGCACCTCACAAACGCGACGACACGCTCGAAATCGTGATGGCCAAGTGACCTTCGATGAGGACACCGATGCGGAGGTTTTCCGGACCTATGGCCGCCGCATTCTGTACCCGGTGTGCCCGGCGCTGCGCGCCGGAGCTGGGGAGATCATAGACAATCTGTCGCCGCACAAAAGTGAGCGGACCCTCTCGTTGATGGCGCAGGTAGGCGCCGAGATTCGCATCCTTCCGGCAAGCGAACTATAAGTGGTTGGGTTCGGCAGGAGTGGATGGACTGGAGGCGTGTTAGTTCCGTTTGTTGCGTTCGTGTTCGCGAAGCGGGTATGGCAAAACGGTGAAGCTTGTCAATGCCGCCTCCTTTCAGCTACAAAATGATGGTGCTAAAGTTTCCCACTTCCTGCGGCTGAGCAAGTAATTTTGGACATTTCAATATGCTCTGGCCAGCGACGAAATCCGAACCTGCACTGGCGGTGTCGTCCACCCCTGTTATGGCTCGGTCGCGTTTTCCGGTGTGGCTGATGGCAGTAATGCTGGCGCTGGTGACGATAGTTCTTTACTGGCCTGTGACCCGATGTGACTTCATCAACTACGATGATCAGGAGTACGTCATTGCGAATCTGCATGTTCAGGGCGGTTTGAACTGGGAGGGCGTGAAATGGGCTTTCCTGAACCCTGTGTCCTGCAATTGGCACCCCTTAACGATGTTGTCCCACATGATGGACTGTCAATTTTTCGGGTTGAACCCCAAGGGTCATCATCTGACGAACGTGCTGCTGCACGCTCTGAACGTGGTGCTGGTCTTCGCGTTGTTCCAGCAACTAACCGGTGCGACTTGGCGGAGCTTGTTTGTGGCTGCATTGTTCGCGGTTCACCCGCTGCGCGTCGAATCGGTCGCCTGGGTCGCTGAACGCAAGGATGTGTTAAGCGGCTGTTTTGGCCTTCTTTCGCTTATTTTCTACGCCTGCTATGTTCGGGAGCGACCGCAGCGCGCGGATCGCGGGTCGCCAGCCCTCGGTTCGACGTTGGATGTTGGAGGTTGGACGTTGGATGTTCGGTCTTACTCAGCCCCAAGTTATTTCCTCGCCCTCTTCTTCTTCGCCTGCGGCCTGATGAGCAAGCCGATGCTGGTGACGTGGCCGTTCGTGATGTTGCTGCTCGATTACTGGCCTCTTCACCGCTTCCAGCCTTTGCCCCCTGCCACTTACCCCCTGTTTCCCATCCCATCTGTGAAATCTGTGCCATCTGTGGCTAAAAATCCGGGTTTAATCCATCGGGAGGCCGACCTTCGGCTTGAATCAGTGGCTAAGTCCCCTCTTGCGTCGTTGCTTTTTGAAAAAATCCCTTTCTTTGCCCTTGCGGTGGTGGCGAGCGTCGTGACTTTGCTGGTGCAAAAGCACGGAGGCGCTTTAGCGGCGGGTGAAAACCTGCCCCCCGGCGCCCGGGGCGCGAACGCCCTGGTTTCGTACTGTCGCTATTCTGGCAAGTTGTTCTGGCCGGCGGATCTGGCCGTTTTTTATCCACACCCCAGGCATTGGCCGATCGAACAGGTGCTGCTGGCGGGTGTGTTGCTCTTGGGCATATCGTTACTTCTTATTGTGAAGCGGCAGCGGTATCCCTTTTTAATGATGGGCTGGCTCTGGTTTTGCGGGACGCTGGTGCCCGTGATCGGGTTAGTGCAAGTGGGCGGACAGGCGATGGCGGATCGGTATACTTATATTCCGTCGCTGGGGGTGCTGGTCCTGGCAATCTGGGGCGCATACGAACTGGTCAGGCGCTGGCGATATTACGCGATCGCGTTGTCGGTGGCGGGTTCAGCGGTGATCGTTGTCTGCATGACGTTGGCGCGGCAACAACTCGGGCATTGGAAGGACAGTGAAACCCTTGGCCGGCATGCGCTCGAAGTCACCAAAAACAATTACCTCGCGCACTTGAGCCTCGGCGTCTTCCTCTTCAACAAAGGCCAAATGGACGAGGCAATTCGCCAATACCGGGAAACCATCCGCCTGAACCCGGATTACGCCGACGCCCACTACAACCTCGGCACCGCCCTTGGCGTGAAAGGTCAAATAGACGAGGCAATCCGCCAATTCCAGGAAGCCATCCGTCTGAACCCGGATTATGCCGAAGCCCACAACAACCTTGGCATCAACCTCGGCATGAAAGGCCAAATCGACGAGGCGATCAGCCAATTGCAAAAGGCCATCCGCCTGAACC
>CAIQQM010000113.1 GCA_903873945.1 uncultured Verrucomicrobiota bacterium | reverse complement strand
TTTCGATGCTCGCGATGGTGGTTTATCGCGATGGAATTCGGGACCTGACGCTGCGGAGTCGTGGTTTTGATGTGTGGCAACGCGCGGTGGTCACCAATTGGACGGTGGTCTGGCTGTTTATAGTGCTGTTTGTGGCCGGGCTCGGCGGCTTGGCCTGGTTGATCTCAGTTGTGCTGCGGGCCAGGCCGGTTAGCGAGAGAGTTGCTTCATGAATTTGCAGGACAACAACGAGGGCCAGATTAATCGTCAGAAATTTGTTTTGATGGCGGCCGGCGGCATCGGCCTGCTTTACGCGGCGGCCATCGGCTACCCGGTTTATCGTTACTTGGAGTCGCCGATTGAAAAAGCGGAAGGCGCTACCCAGGTTACCGAGGTGACTTTGCCCGATGCGGCCAGGCTGCCCTTGGGTGCGGTGCTGATGTTCAAGTTCGGCTCGCGTCCGGCCATGTTGATTCATCATAAGGATGACACCTGGGTGGCGCTGGATGCGGTTTGCACGCACTTGGGTTGCACCGTGCAATATGAAACGGCCAGGAACCGCATTTTCTGCGCCTGTCATGGCGGGGTTTACGATGCGCGCACCGGTGCCAACGTGAGCGGCCCGCCGCCAAAACCATTGAAACGGTTGTACCCCAGGGTGACGGACAGTGGGGTGATTGTTTCAAGAACGCAGCAGCTTTCCTGAGCCATGAGGAAACTTTTACACTCGATCTATTCGTGGTCGGACGAGCGCCTTGGCATGACCGGGCTGCTGACTTTTGCCGGCAAAAAAACGGTGCCGCAACACCGGCATTCGTTCTGGTATTACTGGGGTGGCATTTCGCTGATGTTTTTCTTGGCGCAGGCGGTGACCGGTGTGCTGCTGATGGTTTATTACCGGCCGGGGCCTGACGCTTACGAATCGGTGCGCCAGATTACCTACGACACCAATTTTGGTTGGCTGGTTCGCTCGGTGCATTCCTGGGCTGCGAACCTGATGGTCGCGGCCATTTTCGTGCATATGTTTTCGGTGTTGTTCATGAAGGCATATCGCAAGCCGCGGGAGTTTGGCTGGTGGAGCGGCATGGGGCTGTTGATGCTGGTTATGGGTTTTGGCTTCAGTGGATATCTCTTGCCCATGGATGAGCTGTCGTATTTTGCCACAAAAGTGGGCTTGGGAATTCCGGCATCGTTGCCGCTGTTCGGCCCGAAACTGGCCGCGCTGGTGCGCGGCGGGCTGGAGGTCAATGAGTTCACGGTGCAGCGGTTCTTTGCCTTGCACGTGGTGGTGTTGCCGGCGTTGTTTATCCCGGTGCTGATGTTTCACCTCTTCCTGGTTCAAAAACACGGCAACGCGCTTCCTCCATCGGAAGAGCGCAAGCCGGCCGCGGAGCGGCGCTCGGTGCCGTTTTTTCCAAACTTTTTTATGAAAGACATGGCGATGTGGCTGATTGCCATCAATGTCTTGGCGTTGCTCGCGGCGGTTTTCCCGTGGGACCTGGGCGCGCAAGCCGATTCGCTCAAGCCGGCGCCGGTTGGCATTCATCCGGAGTGGTATTTCATGAGCCAATTTCAGGTGCTCAAAATCATCGGCAGGCTGGCGCCGGGATTTGCGGGCGAACTTTTGGGCATGCTGATTTTTACGGCGGGGTTGATCGGCTGGTTTCTGATTCCGCTCTACGATGGAAACAGCGAGTCGGGGCGGCGGGCGCGGCGCACAACCTGGTTTGGGCTCATCGTTTTGGCGGGCTTCATCGTGACCACTATCTGGGGGTATCTGGCGGTATGATTTTTAAATTGCGGCTATGAATTATCCATTCTGGGACGTTCCGCATTTTGGCGGCGGTTGGGTGATTGGAATGATCGCCATTTTTCACGTGATGATCTCCCATTTTGCGGTGGGCGGCGGTTTCTATCTGCCGCTGGCCGAGGGCAAGGCCTTGCGCGAGGGCCGCAAAGACTGGCTGGTCATGCTGCAAAAACATTCCAAATTTTTCCTGATTCTGACCGGCATTTTCGGCGCGGTTTCAGGCGTCGGTATTTGGTTTGCGATTTCGCTGGCCCACCCGGAAGCGACCAGTGCGTTGATTCATAACTTTGTCTTCGCCTGGGCCGTCGAATGGGTGTTTTTCATGGTCGAGCTTAGCTCGGCGGCGGTTTATTACTACACGTGGAATCGCATTCCCGATAAGCTTCACCTGAAGGTGGGATGGGTTTATGCGGGGACATCGTTTTTCACGCTGTTTATCATTAACGGCATTCTTACGTTTATGCTGACTCCAGGCGATCCCTGGCTGTCGGTGGCGGGCACGCAACAGGAATCAAGCCGCTTTTGGCCGGCCCTGTTTAATCCGTTGTTCTGGCCAAGCTTGTTCCTGCGCGGCCTGGCTTGCGCTTCTCTGGCCGGAGTGTTTGCGCTGGTGACATGCAGCCGGATTGATGGCAAAGAATATCCGGAAACCAAAAAAGAGATGGCCCACTGGAGCGCGTGCTGGCTGCTGCCTTCATTCCTGCTGCTGCCGGTGTGTTTTGGCTGGTATTTGTGGCAGGTGCCGGCGGTGCAGCGCTCCTTGCTGCAATTGGGGGTCTCGACCATTGGCGCCGGCGCATTCACTCAACTGACCCGAACGGTGCTGATCATTCCGTTAAGCTCGGCCAGCATTGTGGCGCTGGTTTATTTTTTGATCTGGCGCTCGTCCTCGCGCGACCTGCGCTTGCGGCACGCAATGGCCGTTGCTTTTCTGGCGCTGTGCGCCACGGCTTCAACCGAATATGGACGCGAACTGTTGCGTAAGCCTTATGTGATCGGGCGCTACATGTATTCCAACGGAGTGCGCGTGTCCGACGTGGCCAATTACAACA
>CAIQQM010000112.1 GCA_903873945.1 uncultured Verrucomicrobiota bacterium | reverse complement strand
CTGGGAAACCTGACCGAATATTACATCGAAGACTTGGACGACGCGGTCACGCGGTTTACGGCCATCATTGAGCCGGTGATGATCATTTTCCTGGCGGCCATCATCGGCACCATGGTCATCGCCATGTACCTGCCTCTCTTCAACCTGGCCCAAGTCCTTAACAAGACCAGATAGGGTATGAGGGCGGTCAGAAGAGGAACCAAGTCAAGGTTGTGCCGCCGCGCGATCTGCCAGCTCGTTGCCGAGAACGCCGGCGTGGCCCCGGACCTTCACCATTTTGATCCAGGGCCGCGGCCTGTACAGCTCCCGTATTTCGGCCACCAGCTCGGTGTTTTTGAGAACGTTCCAGCCCCGGCTGATCACACCGCAGACATACTTGCTGTCCACGTGGAGCTCGACCGGTTCGTCCTGGGGGGCCCAGCGCAGCGCCTCGCGCACGGCCAGCAACTCGGCCTGGTTGGAAGTGCCGTAACCCATGGGCCGCGAAACCCGGTGCGCTACCGCCTCGCCGCGCAGCGCCACCACGCCAATGCGCATCTGGCCCGGGTTGGGGCGACAGCTGCCATCGGTAAAAATTCTCAGTTGCACCACCCCATTATAAGGACAAAGGCAATGGCATGAAGGAGCAAAGCCGTCCTGGTACGACATCCAAAGCCGGCCGTTGGATAACGGGCCTCGTCGCCGCCCTTCTTCTCCTGGGCGCCGTTAACAAGGTTGTGGCCCCCGTCACCGCCCTCGGGCACATGCCTTTTGCATCAGCCCGGCCGCTGCAGTTGGCGACAGTTCTGGCCATGGAAGTTTGCGCGGCTTTGGGTCTGCTGCTGTTCCCCAGCCGCCGGGCCATTTGGTTGTCGGCCGTGTTGCTCACGGCATTCAGTGCGTACCTCCTGCATTTGATCCATGCAGGAGCAGCGAGCTGCGGCTGCTTCGATTCGCTGGGGATCGAGCGATCGCCCAGGATCGCTTTGGCCACGAATCTGGCAGCCATCGGCGGCCTCTTTTACGCGCTGCGCCGCACGCAGCCAAGGACGTGGACGGGTTCGGAGGCGGTCTTGTGCCTCGGGCTCACCGTAATCTCAGTGACCTTTGCCTGCGCAACGACCCGGGTGCCAAAGCATCTTGCCCTGGAGCAACTGCTCGGCAGCCAGGCTGCGGGCCGGGACATCCTGCTGAAAATATCCCCTGCTTGCGACGCGTGTCTTCAAACCACGCGGCAGGTGCTGTCCGAGTACCCTGCCCGCCGCGTGATTGCCATCACCTATGTCAACGCTGGACGAGCCAACCGCGATTACGTGGAACGGTTTCATATTCCCCTGATCGTGTTCGGTGTGCAGGAGTTTTTCGCCCTGGATGGCACGCTGGAAGTGCCGCGCTGCTATCGCCTCCAAGGCACCCAGCTCATCGCCTGCCAAACAAGAACAAGCCGTGAACCCCGGAAAACACCATCCGCACCCGATTAACGGCGCGATCCAAGCCGCAACGGTGCTGGTGTTGGATGAACGGCGCCGAGCGATCGGACAATTCCCGCTCAAGGAAGCGCTCGGCAAGGCCCGGGCCCAGGGCCAAGACCTGATCCTCATCGCCTCCGGGGGCAACCCTCCGGTCTGCCTGATGGCCGATTACGGCCGCTTCCTTTTCGAGCATAAGAAAAGGGTGGGGCACCGTAAAACGGTTCGGGAAAAGGAAATCCAGCTGTCGGCCAGCATCTTTGAGCACGACCTGGAGGTAAAAGCCCGTCATGCGCGCGAGTTCATCGAGGGCGGGCATCCGGTGCGTGTTGTTTTGAAGTTGCGCGGACGGGAAAAGGCCCATCCCGAGCTCGGCCGGCGTCAGCTGGATCTGTTTCTGGCCAAACTGGACGAAATCGGTGCCAAGCCTCGGCGCAACCAGGTCAACGGCTCGGTATTCGTCGCCCTGCTTCACCCCAAACTTTAAGCTAAGACCATGCGCATTCGACTCCTCACAACCGCAGATCTGCACCAATCCCGATTACATTATCGGAGTCTCG
>CAIQQM010000111.1 GCA_903873945.1 uncultured Verrucomicrobiota bacterium | reverse complement strand
TTTCGATGGGCAAAGAGATGGGGTTCCTCCCTGGCGGCATCGACGACAAGATGGACCCCTGGCTCCAGCCGATCTACGACAACCTGGACCAGATCGTCGGGCAGCAGGCCCGGCAAAAAATGATCCGGGACGGAGCCATCAAGCTGCAGCCGCTCCCCTACATTCGCGGACGCAGCCTGGTGAACGCACTCCTCATCGTGGACGAGAGTCAAAACCTCACACCCCACGAAGTGAAGACCATCATCACGCGCGCCGGACGCGGGACGCGGATCATTCTGACGGGCGACCCCGACCAGATTGACAACCCTTACGTGGATCGACTCTCCAACGGGCTGACCTACGCGGCCGACCGGCTGGGGCGCGAGGACTTCACCGCCGTAGTGCCGCTGGTCCAGGGCGAGCGCAGCCCAATGAGCGCGAGTGCTGCCGAGCTATTGTAAGAGCGAATCCCCCCCGACCGGGATCTCCGCAATGCACGTGACTTCGAAGCGCTAGAAGGACCTAAGCCGATTTGCGTCCCTGAGTTTGGCTTCATTCCGAGGAACAAACCCGTATAGCGACGAATTGAGGCCTGCCTGGAATCACTCAGACAACGGCACCAGGCTTGAGCTTCGGCTTCGTGAACCTGGGGAACCCAAGCAACGTCTTCACCACCGCCCGCCGGCCAGCATCGTACTTGTACATCTCGACCTCAGCTATGATGCCCAGCAGCGTCCCGTCCCGGCCGAACACAGCTGAGCCCATTTGGGGAATCCTCCCGGCGTATGGCGCCGTAACGAAAACTTTCAGGGCGTTGTCCTTGGGCATCCGGAAGTGCGAGATGACGGATGCCCCGAACTCCACAGGTGTCCATTCCATCTGCCGCGCGTTGTTCTCGGAATCGCTCGGCACGAAAAACCCGCATTCCTGGCCCAGCCACGGAGTGATCGTCCATTTAGGGGCCGCCTTCGTTGGAGGCTCTACCCAGAGATCCACACCCTCCTGTTTGAAGATCCTACGAGCCTCCTGGTATGTCTCTTCGTCTCGTTTGGTTAGCTTGCAGAGTACTAGCCCGCTTGCGCGGTCCACCGGCTCGGCCTGGAATTCGTACCAGCAAAGGTTGAAAAGGATTACGACGCGCCCCCGCTTGATCGTAGCCGCCTGCATTGCGAACTCGAGCGCCTCACTGGAAGTGAGCACGTAATCATCCCCTACCAAGCACCCGTTGGCCACGGGCAGGACACACTCGTTCCCAGGCTCGTCAGGCGGTAGGTAAACAATCGCAAACTCAACGTTGCGCAGCAGGAACTCGGTCACGGCGGTCGGCCATTCCACGAAAGCTGGCGGTGGGGTTTTGAGCGCCGCGCCCTCCAACCTCCGCAGTTCTGCCATCACCTGTACGTCCGCCTGCTCCAGGGCCGTAACCCGCTTCTCCACGCGCCGCCCCTCCAGCTGGTTGAGCATTTCCACCCCGGCGGACGCGAACGGGACCTGGGATGCGAGCGTCTTCAGCACGTTTTTCGGGTGGAACACGGTCCCGAGCTGGTCCTTTATCGGCAGATCTTTCGGCTTGTCAGGTTCAGACATGCCGGAAATATATGCCTTAGCCGGGTTGCCTCCCACTACAAAACCCGCTGAGGATTCCACCGAACCGCTGATTGTTGCTTAATCCTCCCGGATCTGGTACCAGCACCGTCGTTCTTGATCAAAAAAACTCCCGCATGTGCTGCGAGTCCTCCAGCTCGCCATCGCAGAACCCGCACCCCAACCAAAATGATCTGGTGGTTGCATATCCTTGGGCTCTTGGAGATAACTACGAAGAACTGATCGAGAGCTTATCCAATGTTGGCCTCCATTTTTAGCGAAGCGGTCTTATGAAAGATGTATGGTCATCAGACCGCTCCTATTACAGTCCGCGTGGTTTTTACATGTGGCTCCGTCCAGGCGTCCTCGACGGGGTCAATAAGCGAGTTCTCGCGCCGGGAACGTTCGTGCATGAATTGAGTCATTTATTGCAGGACATCGCTACGATTTACGGCGTCGTGGATTTCATAAACCTTCTGGATGTAATGTCCGACATGCGCCGCATTCTGATGTGCGGACCACTTTCCAGCCGGCTCAGTGAGGCCCCGCAGAGTGCCGGACTTTGGCTTCACACCATCAAGGAAATACGAGCGGCGGCAAACGCGCGCGCTGAGTGGAAGGGTGAGTCGATGTGGGCTTACGAGTCTTACCGTGTTGAGGAAGTGAAAATCAGGGATTATCGGTTGCCGCAGGTGGTGGTCCGATTCGTTGATAATGTGACCAATGGTACCTATGAGCACGTGCTGGGGGCCTGGGAAATTAAGGAGGCGTATTCGACGGCGACCCAGGCGCTGTATGGGGATCCATTACCTACTGATTCCGCTGTCGGCTTCGAGTACTTTGCCGTGGAGCGTTTCCTGCTGTCCCTCGGCACCATCAGTCCGGAGCACGTAATTGCGATCTGCCATTGGGCGCTCCAGTATGTACTTCCAGGCGTGCGGCTCGTGGAGCTTGTGAACATGCTTTCGGCTGAGTCGGCACTTCCTAGTCCCGTCCAAACATATGACCTTTGTCGAGATTATGCACGAGACGCTTTCCTAAGTACCGTCTGGCAGTGCGAGTCACAGCTGCAACTACAGATCGACAATGTGCGTCGGACTGCAGTTTCAGAGGAAGATCCGCTGTATTGTGCGTTGTGCTGGTATCGAGACACAGCCATCCCTTTGCTTCGACGTAGTGAGAGAAGCAGATTCCCTTTGGACACAGCGCTCTGCTTGCCTCCCGCGGATCGGGGGGCCATCCTCGAGCCATTGCTTCAGGTGTGCCCGGTGCCGATGATTGAAGACGCGACTGGCGTTTACACCCTTGGTCCGCATGACGTACCCGCCAGGGCGGTGTTCCTGATCCGTGCGATAGGGGATCTAATGGACCACGTCGACTGGCGTTGGCCGTTCCGTTGGCAGTGTCCGTTTTATGCGGGCTGCCGTTTGCCGATACGAGAAGAGGGGTGCAGGTCGGTTCCATGGACGAAAGCGAGCCAAAAGCCAACCTGTGACTACGGGGCGGCCGCTAAATACTTGGATGTCAGGGTTGCAGGTATTTGAAGGCCAAGAGAGCATATCTTTTGCACTCTCTTCGGGCTTGCCGACATGCGGCCATGCTCTGAATGGCTACGCAGTCTGGATCCTTCAATAACAATCTTGCTTTGTTTGACTACATGCTACATTTCAGTCCTAACATCGAGATTTTTTAGGTTTATTTAAGATTCTGAAGAGATTTCGCGGTATTGTCCCGACCGCGGCTCCCGGACGGCTGACTGAACGAGCAGATTCGTGCGATTGGCCGGGAAATGGAGCCCAACCCGCGCGACGGATAGGCCCGCCTTCACGCCTTCAAGGTTCACCACCTGGTCCTCTGTATGCAGGGAAAAAGCCGGTCGTCGGTATGCTTCTTACGCTCACTCTCGGGGTTTGGTCCCGCCTTTGCCCTTCCGGTCAGGGGCCAGAATTTCACTGTCCGTTGGGGGAATACCTTTTTCGAGCAACTTGCTGCTGATCGCGTTCCGGACAAACTGGCTGACTGAGTCCCGACCCCGGATAACGGCTGATATAGAGATCCAGCCAGGGTACCAGCCAATCGTTGCGGCAGCGCTCCTGTGACCCCCTTAGGAGTTCTCGCGCGTTGGTGGGCTTGCAGCGAATGGTGTACTCCACCAGCCAGGCGGGCTGCCGCAACAGCTCCCGTTGCACCACCTGATCATACTCTCCAGGGAACCGGCAGGCCCAAGCCAGCATCCAATCCGGGTGTCTGAAAGCGCTTCGAAAGAGCACCTTGGGATCAAGCTCCGGGTAGAAATCCAACAAATTGAAACACAGATGCGGGTCGGTCAGCAGGAGCGGCAGCGACCGGTTGAGTTCGGCCAAAGCAGCGGCGCGCGTCAGCCGAGGGGCCCGCATTTGATGCCAGGCCCACGCGCTCCTCGCGTTCAGCTCGCGCGACCCATGAA
>CAIQQM010000110.1 GCA_903873945.1 uncultured Verrucomicrobiota bacterium | reverse complement strand
ATTAGTGCGCCGGGAGAGGGAGAACGTGCGAGCCGAACTGACGGAAAAGGTGTTGGCTTACAACATCGATCAGATTCTGCGCGTCCGGGAGCGCCAGACGCGGGAATGCCTGGAGTGTTGCGTGGCAGGCTAGAGGTTATCCGAAAAGATGATTGGAAGCTCTCAGACGTCGGAACGGGTCGCACGCGGCTCTCTAAAATCTTTCTTTTGTTGCATAACATACTTGACAAGAATTGGTTGCAAGAGATATGAGATAGGCATGACTAGCGTGCCTCCTCTTCCTACCCAACCACTACCCCGGCTGTTTTTGATGCCCGTGGATTCGCAACTGCAGCAGTTTTTGATCGAAACCCATCGGGTCGTCGAGTTTGCTCCGCAAATACTTGATCACATTGAAGCGGACCTGAGAGATCACGGGCTGCAGAAGAAACGGCTGCGCCAAGCGGATCGTCATTTTCTGGAGGGAAAAACCCCTAATCTGGCCAACCTGGGGATTGAGTTGTGCCAAGGGGAACCGGCCAAGCTGGAACTGGAAGTGGGCCGTCCGCGCATGGAGCCGTATCTGGCATATCTGTTTTTGATGTTGCGGGGACGTTTAGGCGGGTGCAAGGATCAATCTGCGCGTTTATTGCAGGAAGAATCCATGACGCTTTACTGGTGGTTGGAGAACCTGAGCCTGAGCTTGCCGCCGGCCAGCACCCTGAGTGAGAATCTCAACGCGGTGAGCAATGCGACTCGCGATTTCATTCATCGGGCGCAGTTGCGGTATATTGTGGACCAAGGGTTGGATGATTTTAGCAGCCTCTACTTGGACAGCACGAGCACGAAGGCCAACACGGAATGGCCCACCGAATCGGGATTGGTCGTCAAACTGGTCCAGCGGATTTGTCGGCGGGGTAGCCATCTGGAGCGGTTTGGATTGCCCAATTTCAATCCCAGCGGTTTGGAGGAATTGCAGCAGGATCTGCGCGGCCGGCATCGGGAGATTAGCTTTAGCAGCGGCAAACCGAAGCAGCAGGGCAAGCTCAAGCGGCTCTATTATCAACTGCTGCGAGGGGGGCGGCGGGTGTGCAAGCGATTTGAGCGGGAGTTAGCGGTGGTGCAGAAGGCATTAATTCAAAGGGAGTTGCTTCCCAGTCAAAGGATGGTGGCCGATGAGGTGCTGAGGTTAATCGGTGAGGATATTCAGGGGATCGGTCAAGTGGCCACGACTGGCGAGCGGAGGCTTTTGGCGGAGGAAAAAGTGCCGAGCAGCCAAAAGGTGCTGAGCATCAGCGATGGGGATGCGGCCTTCATCGTGAAGGGAGGGTGGGATACGGTGATTGGCTATCGACCCCAACTGGGCCGGAGCGGGCAGGGTTTTGTGAGTGCGTTGATCGTGCCAAGGGGTAATGCAGCCGACAGCAATCAATTGGTTGACGTGGTGCTCGATCATTGGGAACGCAGTCAAGTGTTGCCGCGGTTGGTCAGTAGCGACGATGGCTACAGCAACCGGAGTGCCCGTGAAGATTTGCTGGCGACGGGAGTTAAGGTGGTCAGCATCAGCGGCGCCAAAGGAAAGAAAATTACGGCGGCGGAGGATTGGAACCGGCCGGATTACCGAGCGGCGCGGGCCAATCGTTCCGCGGTGGAGTCGCTGATGTTCACGCTCAAAGATGGCTACGAGTTTGGTCAATTAGTGCGCCGGGAGAGGGAGAACGTGCGAGCCGAACTGACGGAAAAGGTGTTGGCTTACAACATCGATCAGATTCTGCGCGTCCGGGAGCGCCAGACGCGGGAATGCCTGGAGTGTTCCGTGGCAGGCTAGGCGAAGAACGATCGGTTGAAATCCGAAAGATGGGACAACTATGCACAACTATGCACAAAGACTGGTTCGGAAAGTCCAATAAAGACTGTATGACGGTCACCTGACGCTGGCCCGAACGAAAAAACGATGCCAGCCGCCCCCACGGCCATAGCTCAACCGTCTCGTCCACCCCTTTTCGGATAACCTCTAGCCACCGCGCGAGCCTCGATTGCGGCGAGCGCGGCGGCGCGGTCAGCCTCGGGCTTAACCCGGTCTTTTACCCATTCCGAGACGGACTTGTGCTCCCGCCGTGCCGAATCCTCTACGTGCCGGGCGAGGTCATCTTCGAGGTCAATCGTCAGCGTTGCCATAACGGAATATTCGCCGAGGTCGCTTCAGCGCGCAAGCTCTGTAAAGGATGGCGTGCGGAGCGTGGGCAAAACTCCTGCGGCATTGACCATCACCCCGATCTTATGGAGTGCGCCGGCAGAGCGCAGCGGCGACGGCGCTTTCCCCCTGCGCGGAGCGCCTCGGCTGCGTAATTCTCGATGAACTTGGAAACCGGGGAGGTGACTTTCTCTGCCGCTCCATGTCCGCGCTCCAAACGAAACAGGAAACT
>CAIQQM010000109.1 GCA_903873945.1 uncultured Verrucomicrobiota bacterium | reverse complement strand
GGGTACGTCGTCGGGATCCATCACGACGCCCTGGACCGATTGGGCCGGCCCCATCTCCACGGTCACGTCTTGCTCCTGCCGCAGACCCGAAATGGGCTACGGGTCAGCATGAGCAACCATACCTGTCCCTGCCGGGACGGGAAGTTCGTGAAGATGCTTTGGGGGGCCCGGGAGCAGTTCTGCGAGATCGCTTCGAACCTCCTGGAGGCAGCGGCCCCCGCTCGCTACCGGCGCTTTGCCACCCAGGAATGGGACGACCTGGCCAAGGAAATCAGCATGAAGACCGCCGAGACTGTCGCCGCGGGCCGGCGGATGACCCCGGAAAAAACCCGGCAATACGCCCTCAACACCTTCATGTTTTACGTTAGGAAAACCAACGCGGCGTGGCTGCGGCGGCGACTCGACAAGCTGAAGGAGAGAATCCAGCGGTTGTCGGAGGCCAAGCGGGCGAGCCTGATCTCCGAGCTCCAGTTCATCTATGAGGGGCTTGAAAGCCGCATAGCCCGCGCGGGTTTCGAGGAGCGGCGCCAGGTCATCCAGGGCATCCTCCCCGCGTTCCAGGCGGAGCGGGTGAGGTGTGAGACGAGCGATTGCCGCATGGATGTGACCCGCACCTGCCTGGTCCGATGGAAGACCGTGGGTAACCGAAGAGGGCACATCGAACGCTTGATGCAGGAGGTCGACGACCGCCGGATGGCCTCCCGGGTGAGCATGCTGGCGGAGATGGCGCTGATGGATTTGCACTTTGCGGCAGCCGGCCTGGCACCCAATCCACCCGGCTGGATCCAGCGGCTGGAGCTGTGCGCCGAAAACGATCGGCTCCCCAACAAGGAAATGTTGGACCGGAAAGAGCTGGAAACCGAAGTGGAGGTTCCGTTGCCGGAAATGGAGCCCTCGGCTCCAGGCCCGCACGCCCCCAACCCGGCTCAATCGCCGGCAACACCCGCCAACGAGCCGCCCCTCCTCCCGCCAGGCCCGGCCGAACCCTGGTTGGGACGGTAGCCGATAGGGGGCCGGTAAAGCTGGCCCAACTCCAGGGTTTGATATGGGACCTTATGGGACCAATCGTTGAAACATATTTCAAATTGGGGCCCTAAAATGGGATAGCGGAATACGGTCCAGAACCGATGCAGAAGTTGTATGGCTGACAAACTCGCCAAACAAAAGAGCGATATGCGAGCGCTCTACATCCACACCTGGTCGACGCAGGCTCAATTGGACGACGAACCGGCGTGGGTCAACCCTTTCTACGCCCAGATATTTGGCATCTACACGATCGGCGAGGTGAACACCCAACCGACCGCCCTGGTGGCGGCCCCGGAGCAGAAACTGGAATTGCCCGGAGTCAATCTTGTCTGCTGCCCGAACGAGGCCGAAATGCTGAAGCAATTCTGGACGCTCTACGAGTCGGGGCCGCCGGAAACCCTCGCAACCTACAACGGGCGCAAATACACGATCCCGTGCCTCTACTGGCGCAGCGCCCTGCACGGAGTCGAAATCGCCAACCCGGATTTGCTGCACGACCGGTACAAGCCGGGTCCGCACGTGGACCTGGCCGACGTGCTGACGTATCACGGGCTTCTGCGAATTCCAACGCTGGCGGTG
>CAIQQM010000108.1 GCA_903873945.1 uncultured Verrucomicrobiota bacterium | reverse complement strand
CTCGACCGCTTCCTGAAGCTGGATCGATTGCTCGATGGCGATCAGGGCGCCAATGCGCACGTCAGAGAGGCGCTCAACGGTTTGGATGATGACTTCGATATTCTCGCGCTGCTCATGGGCGCTGGCAAAGAACGGGAGATTTCCCAACTCCGCGAACATGCGCCGAAGCTCCGGCTGGAAAATAACGAGCACCGCCAGAATAAAAAACGCCGAGAACCCTCCCAACAGGTATTGCAACACCTTCAATTTCAGCAGGAAGCTGACCAGGACCAAAGCCAGCAGAACCACCATGAATCCCGTCACAACCGGCGCCCCGCGCGTGCCGCGGACAAACCGGAAGGCGGCGTAGATGCCAAACGTGAGGATCAGAATCTCCACCACGGGCCGCCAAACGGTCTGTAGGATGTGCCACATCAAATTTTATTTTTTCGCCAGGATCGCTTCGGCCATACGAACCGCTTGCAGGGTTTCGGCGACGTCATGCGCACGAATAATCTGCACACCAGCTTCCACAGCCAGGCAGGCGCATGCCAAAGCCGCCGGCAACCGAGCTCCCAATTCCGCGCCCAACAATTTACCGATGAAAGACTTGCGCGAAACCCCTAGCACCAGCGGGCGTCGAATTTCAACAAAGCCACGCAGAGTTGCGAGCAATTTCAAATTATGCTCAAGCGTTTTGCCGAACCCAATGCCTGGGTCCAGTATAACTTGCTCGGGGTTGACGCCGCAATCGTTCAATCGCTGGATGCGCTCCAGAAAGAACCCCGCCACCTCCCGCGCCACGTTGGCATAAATGGGATTGGCTTGCATGGTTTGAGGTGTTCCCTGCATGTGCAGGCAGACGTAACCGGCGTGCGCCTCCGCCACGATGCGCCACATGGCGTCTTCCCGGCGATTGGCGCCCACGTCGTTCACGATACTCGCACCGGCCTGGAGCGCGGCCCGGGCGACGCCAGGTTTCATGGTATCGATGGAGACCGGCACACTGACGCGGCCGACAAGTTGTTCGATGACCGGCATGACCCGCCGCAGCTCTTCCGCTTCAGGCACCGGCATGGCCTGCGGGTTGGTGGACTCGCCCCCGACATCGAGAATTTCGGCCCCCTGTTCGACCAACTCAAGGGCATGCTCGACTGCGGCCTTTGCGTCCAGAAAACGCCCACCATCAGAGAAAGAGTCCGGTGTAACATTCACAATGCCCATGACCATGGCAGGACGCGGGAATACAAATTTGAATTGGCGGGCCTTAAGAATCATGTTCAGGACGTAACATTCACGGTTGGCAAGCCGCTCCAAAACAGGGAGTAACTGTCGCATCGGCGCGCAATACACAAACCCGCAAGTTGCCAACACTATTATGCGGCTGCGGATTTTGACATCTCGATAAGTTCGATTTCGTATCCTTCCGGGGCGTCAATAAAAGCCAGGCCCCCGCCATTCGGGTTCAAGTGGGGCCCGTCAGAGTACTTGATGCCGAGACCGGCCAGATGCCGTCCGAAATCTTCAAGGCTGTCCACTTCAAAAGCGAGGTGGGTCAAATCCGGCTGCACCCGCACTGGACCGCCAGCCGGGAAATGACACAGCTCGATCATTTCCTCGCTTCCGAGCGCTTTCAGGAAAACAAGTTCCGACCCGCGTGGCGACTTATGCCGACGCACCTCTCCGAGCCCGAGAACGTTCTTGTAGAACATCACGGTTTTTTCAAGGTCGTTCACACGATATCGCGTGTGAAGAAGTTTCCGGACCTTGCGCATGAACCCAGAATAGCGCGGATTGGGAGCAAGGCAATCGCACAATCCCATTCTCACATTCCGGTCTGCACACCAACGCCCCAACAGTTCAACATCCTGCGCCCTTGCCCGCATCTGGCAAGTCCGGTATCAAAGGGTTGGCACGATGACTAGTGTTTGTATTTCCCGCTGGTTCCGAGTTGCGTTGTTGTTAACGCTGGCCGGCTGCGGCAAGCCAGCCGGGCCCAAACCGAATGCGGAGCACCCTCTGCCGCCATCCCCTTTGGTGGCGCAATGCAACCCCGGTCACCCCGGCGGCCGTCTTGTGCTTGTTTCCGTTGCCGGCCCGAAAACGTTTAATCCCCTGGTCTCTATCGATGCGGCGTCCGACAACATCATTCGTCTCTTGTTTGGTTCGCTGGTCAATTTGAATCCAGTAACGCAGGAGCCCGGTCCGGGGCTGGCTGAGTCGTGGTCTGTGGCGGCGGATCAAAAGACATGGACCTTCAAGCTGCGTCCGGGTGTGCGCTGGAGTGACGGCCAACCCCTGACAGCCGACGATGTCGTGTTCACCTGGAACGAGGTCATGTATAACCCGGGATGCGTCAGCAACACGCCTGAGGTGTTTCGCGTTGGCGGCAAAAATTTCATTGTCACCAAGCTCGACGAGTTCACTGTTCGGGTGGTCACACCGGAGATTTATGCGCCGTTCCTGGAATTTTTCGGTAGCGTGCCAATTCTGCCCGGGCACGCTCTGGAGGCGGCGGTGAAGGAAAAGCTCTTCCCCATGGCTTATGGCGCGGGCACGCGGCCGGAGAAAATCGTCGGGTGTGGACCATACCGGCTGAAGGAATCTCAAGCGGGCAGATATACCCTGATCGAGCGCAACCCGGAATACTGGGTAACCGACAGGAACGGGCGGCGGTTGCCCTATTTCGATGAGGTGATGTTTATTGCAGGTGGCGGACCGAGCGCAGACGCGCTCATGTTTCTTGCGGGCAAGAGTGATGTTTGCGAAGGAGTGCGCGTGGAGAATTACGACCAGTTCGCAAAAAACGCGAAGGCCGGGCGATTCAAGCTCATCGACCTTGGCCCCGGCACTCAACGCGATTTTCTCTGGTTCAACGAAAACACGGGCACTAATGCCACCGGCCAGCCGCTTGTCAACCCGGCCAGGCTCAAATGGTACCGGAGCAGGAAGTTTCGCCAGGCGGTGTCCTGCGCGATCGACCGCGACCGCCTAGTCAGCGAGGTGTACCATAGACGCGCGCAACCGGTCTACGGTTTGATTGCGGGGGAGAACCGGAAATGGAACAACTCGAATATTGCCCGTTATGGCTACGACCCGGCCAAAGCGCTCGCGCTGCTTGCTGAGATCGGAATTCAGGACCGCAATCGCGACGGCTTGCTGCAGGATGCGGAAGGGAATTTGCTCGAAATCCCCTTCGTCTCCAACACAGGCAATCCTGCGCGCGAGAAAGAGGCGCTCCTCATACAGGAAGATTTGCGCAAAATTGGCATCCATCTCCTCTACCTGCCCATCAATTTCCGGAGGCTTTTGGAAAAAGTAAACGTGACCTTTGATTATGAATGCGCCCTGATGGGCCTGGGCGGCGGCGGTACTGAGCCCGCCACGCAAGTGAATGTGCTCCGGTCCAGTGAAGACCTGCACCAATGGTTTCCCTTGCAGAAGACACCATCCACCGGTTGGGAAGCACGCATCGACGCGCTCATGGACGAGCAGATGCGGACACTGGATTTTGCCCGGCGCAAGCGATGTTTCGATGAAGTCCAGGAAATCCTGGCCGAGGAATTGCCAATGATTTACACGGTTTCACCTTTTGCTTGCGCAGCCATACAATCGGAGATCACCAACGCGCAGCCTTCTGTGCTCACGCCGTATCACGTGACATGGAATATTGAGGAACTGTATTTCAAGAAGCCGTAGCTTTGGGTGGGGTTAGAACAGCGGTTAGAACGGTTTTTTATGATCGCCTGACTCGCCATATCCCCAAGGGAGCGTTGCATACGTGCTTGTTAAAACTTAGCAGGAGAAGCATAAACTGCTTAAGAAAAGGAACTGCAAAATGAGATATTGGGTCAGTGGAGTTATTAAACCTTATTGTCAAGACTTTGGGTACAAGTCACTCTGCGAAATAGGTTCATGCACCGGTGGGTCTACTGACATGCTTGTGGAAGCGAGTGGAGTACACCTCACCGTTATCGATCCGTGCCTTGATGCTGACTTGTCCGCAAAGTACAGCAATGACAAACGGATAACCGTTCATAAGGGTCTGAGCCTTGAAATAGTTCCACGGTTATCTGAAAAGTTTGACTGCATCCTTATTGATGGAGACCACAACTGGTACACGGTTTTCAATGAGTTGCGAGCGATCGAAGAAAGGCAACTATTAACAAACGGCGGAACCATCTTTTTTCACGATGTAGGTTGGCCATACGGGAGAAGGGATATGTACTATCAACCCGAGACGATACCAAAAGAATTTCGTCACCCCTATGCCAAGAAGGGAATCATTTACGGCCGCTCTGAACTGTCTTCGCCAGAAGGCAAAAACAGTGGGTTTTTCAATGCCGAGGAAGAGGGGGGAGAAAAAAACGGTGTGCTGACGGCTATCGAAGACTTTCTAATAGAACGAGGAAACGAATATCTACTGTTGCGTTTCACCGCCGAACATGGATTGGGTGTTTTGGTTAAGAAACATGGGATCAAATCCCGAAAGACGTTGGCAAAGTGGCGCTGGTTATGTTTGGTACATAATATGAACGAAGCCATCAGACGTAGGTTCCCACGTGTGTATCGAGTGGTCAAAGGTATCGCCAAACGAGCGAATTAGAGTTCGCAGGCGGCCAGCAACCGTATTTTGGCAATGACGTTGCCAACGATTTTCCAACATGTCCTTCCGTTGACCTTGAACACGCTATAAATCGTTCCCGTCCGCTTGAAGCGAAACAACCCGTGTCCGACCCGCTGAAATCTGGTGTTTTTCTTGGATTTTGCACTCCGGGTTAGAACAGCGGTTAGAACAGACCTATTTTTCGCTTCACTAAAACCACATAAGCCCCTAATATTCTCATTCGGGTGCGCATATGGTGGAATTGGCAGACACGCTACTTTGAGGTGGTAGTGGGGTAACCCGTGCAGGTTCAAGTCCTGCTATGCGCACCATTCCTTTGAAGCGCGAATGTTTCAAAGCCGCCGATACGATGAATAAACTGCTTTTTCCGCTTCTGCTTGGCGCCCTGGTGCTGAGCGGTTGCGCGCACCAGTACGTGATCAAGCTCAGCAATGGGTCGCAGATTTCCACTCCCAGCAAGCCGCGGCTCGCTCATGGCAATTACTACTACAAGGACGCCCTGGGCCGCGAGAACACGATTTCTGCCGGCCGCGTGGTTGAAGTTGAACCCGCATCAATAGCCAGCGAGGAGGCCAAGCAGAACCAATTCGTGCCCCAGAAACCCCATCACTGGTATCAATTCTGGTAAGATTCCCGCTCCTGGCAGAACTTTCGTATGCGTCTGACGGGCCACGTCTAGTTTTTGCTGTCGGGGTATGAAATCATGGCGGCATGTATTCATCACGACGCAAGCGGTGGGAAGCCCTGACCCGGTTCGTGGACGATGGCGTTCTGGAGATGGACAATAACCTGATCGAAAATGCGATTCGTCCGTCGGCACTCGGAAAAAAGAACTGGTTGTTCGTTGGCCATCCCGAAGCGGGCGAACGCAGTGCCGTGATTTACACGCTGCTCGGCAGTTGTCGGCGTCACGGAATCAACCCATTCGATTATCTGAAGGATTTGTTTACGCGCCTGCCCGCCGCCAAGATCCCCGAGATCAAGGAGTTCACACCGGCGGCTTGGGCCAAGGCCAAGGCGAAAGAACAAGTGGCCGTTCAAGCGGCTTGAACCGTTCCTTTCACTTTTGTTGTCGTTAAGTTCAACACCAAGTTTTGAGCCATTGCGGTCAGGGGTTAAAATGTTCCGGGAATTTGATGCCATACGCCCACACCCACAATGCCGATAGAACCACCAAGGTCATCACCAAGCAGAGAACCCGCCGGCGTTTGAAGCGGGTGATGGCGGGGTTCATCAGTTGATGAAGCGCCCAAGACATAAGCAACACCACTGCAATTATCGTTCCGCCCAAGTCGTCTTTGACCGCCAACAAAATGTCGTTGGCTTTCATGCCTTGCTGCACATTGAGGGTGACATGCGAAATGGTTACAAACAGGAAAGTCAGCAGGATGATGAGTCCGCCCCATCCTTCCCGCCACCAAGCCAGAATCGCGACGGCAAAGAGAAGGACCCCAACGGCGACGGCAATGATATCCCCGGCGCTCAAGACGTGATAATTCCCGATGCCGGCGAGAAGAAAGACGCCGCCGAAAAGCGAGAACCCGATGAAGACCACCCGCCATGACCAGCGGAAAATGCCGGCGAGGATTTTAAGCGCTGTGCCCATCGGCCCGGTTATGACCGCCGGCCCGGATTGGTCTGGCTGTTCAGGAGCCTTCAACTCGCTTTTGCCCCGCTCAACGAATACCGCTTTCAACAACAAGCCGATGGAAAGCGCGCCGAGACACGCCCGGACAAGAGTTAACAGCGGGGGAACAAAAGCATATTTGATCTGGGACCCGATTTGCACGGCCAGCGGCATGAAAATCAATGTCAGCAAAGCCACGGCGCAAGAAATCGCGACCAATATTGAAATCGGCGGACGTTCACGCCATCGCTTCACGGCCAAGACCAATCCCACCGCCCACACCACCAACACCGGCAGTGAAGCGAACCATTGGCTGAACAGAATCTGTGACTTCACATTCCCGGATTCGCCGCTTGCCTGGGCTTCGGGGACACTCGCTTTGTCCTCGGCTGGAAGGGTAGTTACAGTAGCTGCAAATTTGGCCGGTGCCGAGCCCGCTGGCCCGAACACCGTGATCTCAATGGGGTCCCCGGCCGCAATTTTCCAGTTGCCGTCATTCTGCTCATCACCCAGGGCGTCGCCAAATCCGGCGAGGGTGATGTTGGTGTCGGTCCAGCTCACTAGCTTCACGCCGATCGCGTTGGCACCGCCATCACTCGCCAACCCGGCTTGCCAATCATCCGCCCCGCGGCCACGATTGCGGACCGCCAAGGTCGGACGCCGGCCATTCCTGGCATCCGTATCCACAGCATCGCCGACGGGAACCAGCTTCGGCGGCGAATTGCCGAAGCCGTTCCCTTCAATCACGATGGTCTGATTCCTGCGCGGGAGGATAGGACTGACGCGGGTGATGACCGGAGCGTTGCTGGCGGGTTGTGATGCGGCGACCGTCAGCCCAGCTGTGACATCGCCGGAATCCGCCGGACTGGTTTTGGAATGGTCTGCGGATGCAACCTGTCCCCGTGCCACCAAGGTCAGCAGCATGCTGCACACCGTCATCAGCGATAACGTGTTTTTCATATCCGCATTCTTACCGTACCGGGAGCGGTAGTGTTAATTGAAAATTGTGATTGTTAAAAAATAAAATCAATGGTGCATCACTAGACGTGGTCAGTCAGCCGAATACGAACTTTCCGCCAGGCACGCTAACGCCGTGCGCGACCGGCGAGAAATTTCTCCACATACTTGCCGAGCAGGTCGGCTTCAAGGTTCACCGCATCGCCAACCTTGCGCTCGCGGAGCGCCGTCACCTCGTACGTGTGCGGAATGATCCAGATGCGGAAACCGTTTTTGGTCACGCCGGCAACCGTAAGGCTCATGCCATCCACCGCAATGGAGCCCTTAAAAACCACGTAACGCATCACATCCGCCGGGGCCGAGATGTCGAGCACATGATCCTGACCCATCCTCTCCCACCGCTTGATTCTGCCGATGCCGTCGATGTGCCCGGTGACAAAATGCCCGCCTAAATTGCCATCGGTGCGCAACGGGCGCTCCAGATTCACCAGTGAACCGGGTTTGGCAAACTGCAAGTTGGTCCGGTGCCACGTTTCCTTGAGCAAATCAAAACGCGCCAGTTTATATTTGCCACGAGACTCCAGCTTCACAACTGTCAGACAGCACCCATTGAGCGCCAGGCTGGAGCCCGCCTTCAAACCCTGCCCGCAAAGATGCGCCCTCACGGTCAGCTCAATGGACTTGGCCGCCGGTTTTATGCGCTCTACCAGGCCCGTTTCTTCGACAATCCCCGTAAACATAATTATTATACTAAAGTCCGGATTACCGTTTTTCCACGCGCGCAGTCAGCATCAAATCCGGTCCGAGTTTCCGCCATTTCACTTCGCTTAAGGTGAGCGCTTCGCCCAAATGCCTTGCACCCGCGCCGGCCACACCCTTGCGCGAGTCTCGTCCACCGAGAATCTTCGGCGCATAAAAAAAGACGACGCGCTGGGCCAGGCCTTGCAGCAGGAACGAGGCGTTTACTTCGCCGCCACCTTCCACCAGGAGGCTGGTGACCTCTTCCGCCCCGAGCCGTTTCAGCAGCCAGCGCAGGTCGATCTTGCCTGCACGGGCCGGCGCGATCAAGACCTTCACCTTCTTCGCCAAAGCCGCCACCCGGCTCCTGGAAGCCGCCCGGCTTACTACGATCGTCGTCAACTCCGGGTTCTCATCACTCACCACCCTGGCGTCGAGCGGCGTCCGCCCCCGCGCGTCCAGCACAATCCGCCGCAAACGATGAACGCGAGCCATTGGGTTTCGATTCCTCCTGGCGCTGCCCGCCCCCCTGTAAGTCAGGCTTGGGTCATCTTTCAGAACCGTGTTGATTCCAACCAGAATCGCATCCGACCCTTGCCGCAATTTCATTCCGTAATTACGCGCCGCTTCCCCAGTAATCCATCTCGATTCACCGGAAGCCGTGGCAATCTTGCCGTCAAGCGTCATCCCGGCTTTAACGGTCACCAGCGGCGTGCGCTGGACAATCCAATGATTAAAAGCTTCGTTCAACTGCCCGCATTCCCCGTCCAGAACGCCGTGAGTGACAGCAATCCCGGCGCGCTTCAACGCGGCGTAGCCCCTACCACAGTGCCGTGGATTAGGATCGACCGCGCCGGCCACGACTCTTCGGATTCCCGCCCCGATGATCGCCTCGGTGCAGGGAGGGGTGCGTCCGTGGGTGGAACACGGCTCCAGCGTCACGTACATCGTACCGCCCTTCGGGTTGTTCCCCCGTTGCCGAGCATCGCGTAAGGCTTCGATTTCCGCATGCGGGCCGCCGGCACGCCGATGCCAGCCACGCCCGACGACCTTTCCGCCCTTCACCAGGACCGCACCCACCATCGGGTTGGGAGAAGTCGTGCCATAACCGCGTCGCGCGAGGCGCAATGCGAGGCGAAGGTAGCCGACATCGGCAGGTTTCATCTGTTGATTCTTCATTCCTCGAACAGCGCCTGGGCAAACTGCTTCGCATCGAACGGCTGCAAGTCATTGGCCCGCTCGCCCAGGCCCAAAAACTTGACCGGCAGCCCCAGTTCCTTCTGAATCGCCACCACCATACCGCCTTTGCTGGTGCCATCCAGCTTCGTGACAATCAAGCCGGTGAGCGGCGCCGTTTTGTTGAACTCCCGCGCCTGGTTCAGAGCGTTCATGCCGGTGGTCGCATCCAGCACGAGCAGCACTTCATGAGGCGCACCCGGCAATTGTTTGGCCATCACCCGGTGAACCTTCTGCAATTCCTGCATCAGGTTGTGCTTTGTGTGCAGCCGGCCGGCGGTATCCACGAATAAATAATCCACCTTGCGCGCCTGGGCCGCCGCCACGGCGTCATGCGCCACGGACGCCGGGTCCGCTCCGTAGGCGCCGGCAATGACATCGACATGCAGCCGCTCGCCCCAAAGCTTGATTTGCTCGATTGCCGCCGCGCGAAACGTGTCACAAGCGGCCAGCAACGCCGTCTGGCCGCGTGATGCCGCAAAGTGCGCAAGCTTGGCTGCGGTCGTGGTTTTGCCGGTGCCATTGACCCCGACGATCGAAACCACGGTCAGGCCACCCGGAGCCTGGCGCAGTTCAACTTCCCCGGACGAAAGGCCCTTTTCCACCTCGCGCCTCGCTATGGCAAAGACATCCAGCCCGGAATCGCCCTGCGTCTCGTATGCCTGCCTGACAGCGCCAACGATTTGCGCCGTCATACCCATTCCCAGGTCCGCCCCGATGAGCGCGGCCTCAAGCGCTTCGAGCGCTTCCGCATCGAGCTTTGGCGAGCGAGTGACGATGCGTTTGATTTCATGGGCCAGCTTGCTATGAGTTTTTTGCAAGCCGGCTTTGAATTTTGCGAATAAACCCATAGTGCTCAGTTTCCGGGTTGCGATGAAGCGTTCATTGATGGAGCCACCGCCCGTATTTCCGCAGCTCTCGCTTTGAGCGCTTCCACGTGCTGATAGGGCACTTTCACGGTGCCGATGAGCGGCTTGCCCTTGTTCATGCCGTGACAATCGGAGCCGCCGGTCACCAGCAGGTGATAACGGTCCGCCATCTCCAGATAATGTTCCACTGTGGCCGTGGAATGTTTGGTGTGGAAACATTCGATGCCATCCAAACCGGCCTTCACAATTTCGGGGACAGCACCGTCCGCATGGTTCAACTCCGGATGCGCCAGCACGGCCACGCCGCCGGCTTTATGAATCAGGCCGATCGCATCCGTCGCTGACATCTTGAATTTCGGCACCCAGGCCGGGCGATTCTTCTTCAGAAACCGCTCGAAGGCCTCCTCCTGGTTTGCGCAGTATCCGGCCTGGATCAGTACTCGCGCAACATGCGGCCGGCCGGGAGCGTTGCAGTTCGCCAGCGCAAACACGGCTTCAGCCGTCACCGCCACTTGCAGCCGGTTCAGACGCGCGACAATCTCGCGAATCCGGTTCTGGCGCACGATTTGGCACCTGGAAAGCCCGGCCAGCAGCTGCGGATTCCCGATGTCGACGAGGTAACCAAGGATGTGGCTCTCCTCCCCTTCGTGCTCGGCGGTCAGTTCCACGCCAGAGATAAATTCAATCCCCGCCGCGGCACACGCCCGCGCTGTCCGCGGGCAGCCTTCCACGGTATCGTGATCCGTCAGCGACAACGCCGCCAGCCCCTGACGCCGCGCATGCGACACCAGCTCCTCCGGCGAATACGTGCCATCCGAAAAATGCGTGTGCAGATGAAGATCGGCAAAGCGCAGGCCTGGAAGCCGGGAACCGGAACCTGCGCCGCCCGCCGCGTTCCGATCGCTGCCCCCCGGCCTTGGACTTTGAGCTCCCGCCCTCCCGCCTTTAGCCTCCGGGCTCATTTCACAATTCGACCCGGGCGCATCAACTCCCCTTTTACTTTATCCAGGATCCCGTTCACAAATTTGCCGCTGTCCTGCGTGGAGAATCTCTTGGCGATATCAACCGCCTCGTTGATGCTGACCACCGGCGGAATGTCCTCCCGGTGCAGCATCTCGAAGATGGCCAACCGCATCACGTTGCGATCGACGGCTGCAATACGATGCAAATCCCAATTTTTGGCGTGTTTCTTAATCACCCCGTCCGCTTCGTCCCGGTGTTCCAGAGCGCCTCGAATGAGCGGGTCGGCGAACAAACGCACCGCCGCTTCGTCAACCGTCGGCGGGGGCAGTTCCACCGGCTCGCCCCAATTGGCGGCCCCCTTTTCCTCGGCAATTGCGGCCGCCCGTTGTGTTTCCCAAAACATCTCCAGCGCCCTGTCCAGATCTTCCGGAGGGTTCATATCGTACTGGAACAGAAACTGGACCGCGCGCTCGCGCGCTTCGCGTCTTTTACCCATGCCTGAAACAATGCCGCAGAAACAGCCGACTAGAAACCTAAATTTTCAATGTTCGCCTCAAATTTATCAATTAACACCTCCGTTCGTGGCGGCGGGCAGGTCGACACTCTAAAGGCAACTGATTGCGTCGAACTGCTTTCGTTGTGGCGGAACTGGGCTGGGGCGAGGACGCGTGTGCCGACTGTGCGAATTGAAGAGTGAGGCCCGACGCCCGCTCGGTGCAAGGGCAGGCCTCCGAAACCTTGTGCGGTGAATGCTGCCAAGCGCTCCGTTCAGGGATTACTTGAAATCACCAACGGTTCGATAGCCGAGCGATCAATGCGGTAAACGCCAGTGCATGCTTTGCCCGAGTATTCGGGATAGGAATCCTCACCTCCACTCGAAATCGCGATCCATGCGTAATTCTGACCGAGCTGGATTCCCTGTATTTGGCTTGCAGAGACAAAAGCAATTCGGAGTACCTGTCGCCTCTGGACGTCCACGACCGCCACGAATCCTCTACCACCTACCCAGGCGACCTTACCGTCCGTCGCCACCGCAGTCAGATCGTTTGATGGCAGGCCGTCATGAATCTGGAGCAACCCGGCCCGCTGCTGGCGGTAATCGTAAGTGATCAAACCGCCGCTCCTGGATTTTTCTCCATCGAGGACGGTGAGTTCACGGTTGGCCAACAGCAAGAGTCCGTGCCCTGTGTCTGCAGCCATGGCGGGGATCCCTCTGTCATTGCCTCCCGTCCGCCATAGCGTTTCCCAGTCGCCACCGGAGTTCCGAAATCGCCGAAGTCCTTTCTCCGAGACCGCAAACCACATCTCGCCGTTGCCCACCGGTGCCATACTGGTTACTGGAAGCGTTGGCGGTTGGCGATCATCGTCCAACCTCGCCTGCGAATGCCATGGCTGGGAATTGTCGCCCGCCCCAGGGGGCAAGTTGGGTGTAAGCGTAGAAATCTTGTGCGTTTCCACGTCCAGGGTGCCGACGCCTCCGTTCGCCCCGTTCCGGTACGCTATCCACAGAGTTTGTCTCTGCAATGCCAATCCAGTGATGCCGTTGAGCATCAAGCCATCGGCCATCGTCAAGCGGCGACATGCCCCGGTCTTACGGTCGAACTCCAGCAGCCCGTCATCGACTGTTCCTGCCCAAATGCAATTACGACTGACGCATATACAGGTGTTGCCGGTTTGGGTGGTGCGCTGGAACGCGTGCAGTTCCTGCGGCTTTGCCGCCGCGAATGGGCCGTCGCCACTGAACCTTTTTATCTCGCTGTACGTCGCCATCCACAAGTCCGCCCCCTCTACCTGGACTGAAAACATGCGAAGCCCATTCGGGTTAAAGCTGACATAAGGGGTGGCCCCAATCTCAAACAGCACCGGATCTTTGAGGGCGGGTTTCCCAGCCTTGGCTCGACACTCGTTAGCCACGACTGCCGGCAGAACGGGGGTAAACGCATAGCCCCACGGTCCACGGCGATTCATGCGAACGGTACGATGCCCCATCGAATCCAGGATGAGCGTCGCCGTTGCCCATTGCTGGCGTTCAATACACTGGTAGGCGATCTCCACTTTCTTCAGATCGCTTTGGTCCTTCCATGCAACATCAGGCAGGGCTTCGCTTTCAGAGGCCACCCCCAACTGGCTGCGACATGCGTTCTTTTCCTGTGGAGTGGCGTCGGGCAATTGGTTGAACACGTCGAGCGCCTCCTTCCATTGCTTAAGGGCCAAGTAAGATTCGGCCAGTCGGCGTTTGCCAAGATCGGTCAACGGTGGTGCGAGCCCCTTTTCCGCGGCTCGTTGGCGAGCCAGAGCGACCGCCACTATGGTGGTGTACTGGCGGTTATTGAACGTCCTCTGATAGAGAGTGCATCCGCCGTGTTGACGAACATCTGTTTCCTGAGCAAGCGTAGAGCTGAGATGGGTAAAGTAGCTGGGCGAATGCCACACGGCTTGCGGATGTTCTTCGCAACTCTTAAGTGAGGCCAGGAACTGTGCGGTAACTGGAGAATTGGTCGTCGTTTGCTCGCCGGCGGCCGCCAGCAAAATATAGGGCTTTAGATCGGGAAATGTTTGGAGGAGCTCCGGCAGCAGCGTGTTGACAATCTTCTCGCGCTGGTCCGGGTGGAAACGGTAGGCGAAAAGCACTTCCTCAAAGCTGACGCTCGCCGGTTCCGGCGGGTTTTGCCTCACGGCCGTCAGCTCGTCAAGGAGCAACAGGCGCAATTGAGGCATGACTGCCTCAAGGGGTAAGAGATATTCCTGAAAATTAAGCAGCTCACGCCGATACGTTCCAAAGCGTGACTTCGGCTTGGGATCGGCGGCCTCGGCGGCAAACCGGCGCAGCATTTCAACACCTTCAAGTCCGCCACAGTAAATGGCCAGGCTGACCCGGGCGTCGTCGGCATATTCCGGGTCCCCGGCGGCGATCACTTCGCGGTAATATTCTTTGGCGCGGGCCGCCCGCTCCTCTCGGTAGTCTCTTTCAGTCCCCCCCCAACGCTCAGCTTCAAACAGAAGGCAACCTGCCAGCCGCATCTTGGCGGCATTGTTGCCAGTGTCGAGCAGCAGGATGGACTCGAAGACTCGGGTCGCTTCATCAAGTGCGCTCATGACTTTGTCCGGGTTCCTCGCGGAACGAATATCGACCGTTTTGTAGACGACAGCCGATTCCCAGAAGGTGAGGGGAGCATCGTGGTGGTAATCTATAAGCTGGTTGCCGCGCGTCTCCAGCGCAGCAATTTCACCCTGTTTAGTGGCAGGCGTCGTCCGATGAGTCTCCATCGGCTGGCTCAAAGTGTCCCTGATTTGGTCGCAGACTTTTGTGAAGAACTGTTCGTCCGGTGTTCCTTGCAGCATGAAGCTCCGCTGTTCCCCCTGGACGCGTTCCAGACGTAACTTGAGTTGCACCTCCGGTTTCGCGACCTCGTAGGACTGGTAGAATCCGTCCACAATCCAGAAGCCGAACTGGATCGCCGCATCCCGGGCTCCCGACCCTTCGGTCAATCCGGCCATGTCCAACTGTACTTCGTTGGCCAGAGGCGACATGACGTCGCGCTCCAACAAGGTCACGCTGCCACCGAGCCTGGCGGTCACGCTCCCGCGCAGTTGAGCAGGGAAATCCGCAAATCGGTTATTCACTCCGAGATTTTGGATCACCCCTATGGCGAGGTAATCCCTGTGCTTTTGCGGGGCGCGCGCGCTTTCCGTGCGGACGAAATCGGCGATTTCGATTGCCAGGTCGGTTGGCGGTTTCCCTGTGTCGCGAAAGACATTGATGGCTCGAATCACTCCGGTTTTGGCATCCACCAGCCGAATGAACAGGCAATTGGTCCCGCCGATCGCGGCGGAGGTGCCCAATAGAAATTGATCTGCTCGCAACAGGGCTCCGAGATGCACGGCGTCCTTTGCCCTGACGAGGCTCGACCGGCTCAAGCTGGCCTCTTTCAATACCGCCTCCAGGTCGCGGCGCTCCACCAGTTCGATCCCCGGGGTGCCGGACAAGCGGGCGGCAAGGAGGTCGGCCAGATCAGCATCACGCTTTTCTGGGGCCAGTCCGAATGTTCCGACTGCCAGACGAAGGTTTGGGGCGGCGCCGGATAGCGCGAGAACCAGTCCCATCTGAGCGAGGAAAAACGCGGCAGAGTGCTTCATTTTAAGGGAGCTTGTATTAGGTCGGTGGTTCGATTGTTGACGTCATCCAGGTCCAGAGGGGCGAATGAAGCCAGGACAGGAAGTGCCCTTTAAGAGCCTAATCCTAGCCCCCCCAATTTTGGGATCACACGTTCCGCTACCTCCGCCGCCGCGTTTTGTAGAGCGGTTTTGGCGGCAGTTTGCTCCGCCACGTCCACGCCCACACTCGTTTGGCGGTCCACGGCTAGAATGTTGCCGGTGGCAGAGTCCCGCACCTTGATTTCCACCCGGGATTTGCAGGAGATCAGGTTTCCCTTCTGCACGCCAAACGCGCTGAACGCTTCGCCGGATATTTCCACGTCCGGTTTCACGGTGGAGCCGGCATCTGCCAGCTTGAAGCCGCATCGCTGCAAGATGAGTGATAGCTCCGTCTCTGCCGCCGGGTCGATGATATGCCGCCCGTAGTGTTGTTCGCTGATCTTCACCGATACCACGGGCAGCTTTTTGCCCTCGAGTGCGTGCTTGATTTGGGCAACACGCTCCTCACGCGTCTGCACTCTGGCCAGCAGTGTGTCGCTCTTTTGCGCGATCACGGCGCAGACTTTAACAGCCAAATTGGACGAAAGATCCACGATGGAAACCGCCGGCGGCCCTTGAACCATTTCGCCATAAACCCGGCCGGTTTCCGTGCCGATGACCTTAGCCACGATAAGCGTCTGGTCCGCCGCCTTGAACACGCGGCCGGTGACGAGTACTTTCGCGCCGGTCAGCTGCCCGACCTTCGCCGCACTGTCCGGTTTGACTGTGCCAGACAAGCCGAGTTCCTGTTCGCTCAAAATCTTTTCCAGTTCTGCACGCTCGACCGTGATGATCTGCGGTTGGGCGGACAGGTTTGCGTTGACGAGGGTTGCGACTTTCGGCCCAAGGTCACGCACGCCCTCATCTTTCGAGTCGAAGTCGAAGACCGCGACTGTGAGAACATCGTTGGTGGTGGCCCGGGCTATGGTTAGCGTGCAGGCAATCAGGATAATACCAAGTTGTATTTTCATGCTCGTGATGTTATTTGGGTCATGGTTGAGGCAAACTCGGCGGTTCGGAATGCCGTGCCAGTTTGCAGAAATGAATCAAGTTCAGTTGAGACTGTGGATTACCGGATAGGTTTGCAACTAGCTCCGGTTGCACAATAACAGTGGTACTTCCATTCAGCGGCACACAATAGAATGATGGCAATAGCTTGGGGTGTTTTTCGGCAGGTGGCTGCAACCAGACGACAGCCACGCCATTCTTTGCTAGTGTTGCGATTTGATTTACCAAACCTTCGCGCATCGCGGCTTGGGAAGTGAACGGCCCGATGATGGCCAGCTTGCCGTGAAAATCGTCTAGTCCGGCATCTTCCAAATTCGTGAAGTCCGCCTTCACACTCTTTAGCAGGGGCTTGAGTTGGTTCTGCGGATCAAAGACGCCCAAAGCGCCGTCGTCCTCGCCCAAAAGTGGTTTCAGTTCGGCGAGGAGGTCTGGCGGATATACCATCAGTTCAGTTCGGCCAATGACGTTGCTTGTCCCGTCCCCCCACAACACCAGGAAGCGACTGGCTGCGGTTACGGGAGGAAGGGTGAGTACGGCGGACTCGCTGACCGTTTGCTTGCTCAGCACCTGAAGGCGTTTCCAAGAGGTGTCGCTGATGGGAACGGCGGTCGCGGAAGTGAGCTGAAAAAGCCGCGTTCTAAGGTTCGCTTCGAGCGTTTCTGCGTCTGGATTGTGGACAGTCACCTCAATCTTCCGTGGACCGCCAGAGAAGAAGCATTGAGGCTCCGCCTGGGAAACGACCTGCAACTGGCCAAAAGCTGCCGAGGGCCAGGCAGTGCAACCTGCGGTCAGAGCTAGGCAGGATGCGCGCGGAACTGCGCGAACGAATCTCCTCCAGGAGCCGAGATTCACTCTAGCCTTAGCGCGGAAGATTGATGGACAAGATTGCACCTGAACCCCACCTGCGGCACAGCCGCCGAAGGCTGGCTCACGCTGGCAACGTTGATGTTTAATTTTCATGTGACGGCCTATGCTGAACGCGAGGCGGTTGTGGCCTCAAGCGCGCGGGTAAGCGAGATCGCGGACTCAAAACTCATACCAATTGTTGGTAAGGTGAAAGTAAGAACGGTCGGTTGAACCGTCCGAGAAGACGTAAGTCGTGACAGGACAGGTGGGTCCATTTGACGGCGTTCTTGCCAGTCCGCCAATCGTTCAGCATATTTTCCCCCAGATCAGTCAGACCCAGTGCCGCATCGAGTTCCCGGTATGCCAACAACCCGGCATCAGACGTAACCTTGGAACCATGAAATTCCAGCTTTAAACGACTATCGAAAGTCACCCGCAGAGCCGGTTTTTTGGTTGCACTCGCTGGATTCTCCATTTTCTGTTGGTTGGACATAGATGAAAGCCTTTGTTTATGCGGCTTTATTATAGGTCAATCACTTCAGCTTGTGAAGCTAATCTTGGAAATATGGGTTCACGCCCACCGCTGGGTTAAGCTGGCCCCATGAAAACCGGACAAAATGGCCGACGAATCCCGTCCGTTCGCATTTGGACTGGTGCGCAGCGGATTCCGCCACTAGCATCGTCCGGGTTCCGCAGGGCAAGGCGAATCTGCGTCCAGACCGGAGGACTCTTATGAACGACCAGGAACGGGTGGAATTGGAGCAACTCAAAGAGCGGCAGCTAAGGCTGGCGGAAGAGGTGACCCTGTTATCGGCCCAAGTCTCCCGCCTGGAACAAAAGCTCAACCAGCCTGTTCCGGAAACTCCCAAAGTTGACGCCCGAACTTCGGTTCGGGACACCGAACCGATCCGGGTCGCGCTTAAGCCGGAAATTCCGCAGCCGTCGCCAACGCCCCTCCCCAGCGTGCCAATCCCGCCGATCCTGCCGTTCGAACCGGCCACCCGCGTGCCGCCGGTGCTGCCGGAACCCGCGCCAGCACAAAAAGCCTCATTCGAGATGCGCCTGGGAACTTACTGGGCGCCTCGCATCGGAATTGTCGCGGTGCTGACTGGATTGGTGTTTTTCGGAAATCTCGCTTACCAGAAATATATCAGCCAGCTTGGACCGGGAGGAAAAGTTTTACTCCTCTACCTCGCCAGCGTGGTCCTGCTCGGCGCGGGCGCATGGTGGCAGCGGAAAGCCGCAAAAGAATCCCTAAAGAACTACGCCCAGGTGCTTTTGGCCGGCGGCCTGGCCGCCGTGTATTTCACGACCTACGCCGCATATCATGTCGACCGGCTTCGCATCATTCAAAGCCCGGCGCTTGACGGCGGACTGTTGCTGGCATGGGCAGGCTTCATGGTCTGGGTCGCCGACCGCAAGAAATCCGAATTGCTGGCGCTGTTCGCAATCGGGCTGGCCTACTACACATCCATTATCACTCACGTTGGCTTGTTCACCCTTTATTCGAACCTGATCCTGACAATTGCTGCGGTCGGGTTCCTCGTGCGCAATCGCTGGGCCGCACTTTCGTTCGCGAGCCTCATCGCGACCTACGCGGCTTACGCCTTCTGGCGATTTTTTGATGGCAGCGCCTGGCACTGGGCCTCACCGGCTGAGGGCCTCTGGATGGGCACGTATTTTCTCATGTGCTACTGGTCCGTGTTCACGCTGGCCGTCTTCCTCTCGAAGCACAAGGAATTCGCCGGCGAAAACCGCGCCGGCTTTCTTACGGCGAACAATGCGGCCTTTTTCGCATCGTTCGTGCTGACCATGGTCCAGGTGAACACCGGCGGTTTCTGGATCTTCTCGCTAACATACGGCGCCGTGCTGCTGGCCCTGGCTTGCCTGGCCAGGTTCGTTTTCCGGGCGGAGCCGCTTTGCGGGAATTCCTACCTCGTCCAGGGTTTGTTGCTGGTGACGATTGGCATCATTTCAAAATTCACAGGCTTGCAACTCGCCCTCATTCTGGCGGCGGAAAGCGTCGCTCTGCTGTGGCTCGGCCAGCAATTCAAGAACTCGATTCTGCTGGCCGGCGCCTGGCTTGCGGCCGCGCTCGCGGTCGGGTGGGGGATGGATGGGATGCGCGAGTTCGACCGGACAGGCCTCTGGCTGGGCATGGCGCTGGGCGCATTGATGCTCGTGAATGCCCTTTTGGCGCATCGCCACGCGGCGCCCGTGGCGGCAGGATCGTTGCGGCCGCAACCGGGCTATTTCACCCTACTCGCCCTGCTGATCTGGTTGGTCGCCACCTGGGACAACACCTCGCGAGCGCAGTTTCCGCTCGTGCTCGCCGCGGAAGCATTGCTGCTCACATTCTCGTTTTATCTGCTGCGCGTGGGCGAAATCAGCCTGTTCGCCCAGGGTTATCTCTTGCTCTCCCAACTGGCCTGGGTGTTCAACGCGTTCGATGGCGGCCAAACGCCTCCGTGGTGGAACCCCGTGCTCATGATCGCAATCACGCTCGGGATCAGTCACTGGTTGCAAAAGCAAAAAACGCTCGGTTTGCGCCCGGAAACCGGCCTTTTCTGGCAGGGGTTTTATGCGCTGGCGATTATTGGCCTGCTCTGCGGTTGGCTTGCTCCGAAAACCGATATGTCCGGCTGGCTGGCGCTGACCGGCCTGCTCGCGATTGGGGTGACGGCGTACGGTGTGCTCACCCGGGCGTGGCTGCTGGCCATCTGCGGGCAGATCCTGCTGGTGATTAGTTGCACGCAATTTGTCCTGCAACTTTCGCAAACGGCTGGCCCCCGGTGGTATTTCCCCCTCGCGCCTGTCGCCGCGCTTGGTCTGCTCTCCTTCTCGACAGTGAAATGGTTTGAACACAAGCCGGATGCCAATGGACGCATCAGTCCTCCCCTGCTCCAGGTGGCGCTGGTCTATCGCTGGGTGGCACTGGCGATGTCCATCTGGTGGGTTTGCCAATACTTCCCCGCCCGCGAGCGCATTTGGCTGTTCGCCGCCCTTGGCGGCTGGGGTTTCATTTGGGCCGGCTGGCAAAGAAGCTCCGAAGCCCTGCTTTACAGCAGCGCTCTCACACTGGCCGGACTGGTCCTGTTCTGGCTGCCGCTGTTCAATGCCCCGAAAGTGTACTGGCCGAATTTGCTGGCCATTCTGCTCCTGCTTGTGCAGCAGCGATTCGCCAAAAGATACCCGGAACGATACGGCCTCAACCCTATTTTGCATGCCGTCATGATCATCCTCGGCGGTCTGAGCCTTTGGCTCTTCCTTTCCTGGTGTGTGCTCGAGAAAGCCAGCGGGTTCTATCTCACCGCCAGTTGGTCGGTGCTGGCGCTCGTTTTGTTGTCCGTGGGGATTCTCCTGCGCGAACGCGCCTATCGCTGGCTCGGCCTTGGCGTGCTCACCGGCGCGCTCGGCCGCATCCTCTTCCTCGACCTGTGGAAGCTCGGAACCATCTACCGCGTCCTCAGTCTCATCGCCCTTGGCGTGGTCCTGCTCGTCCTTGGATTTATCTACAACAAATACCAGGATAAAATGAAAGAGTGGCTTTAAGAGCCAGATTATAACCAGAACTCGCCAAACTCGCCATCATTCGGTTTGACAGGCGGTCTTCCGATAGGCAAGGTTTCGCCTCTTTTCAGAGACTTAACAAACGGAACGGCCGCTAATCGTGGCCCACAGATCGGAATATCATGGCAGAACTGGCTGGAAATCTTTTGGTAGCGCAATCCGGCGGCCCGACGGCTGTCATCAACGCGAGCCTGGCAGGTGTTGTTCAGGAGGCCGGACGCCATGAGTGCATCGAGGAACTCTACGGCGGAATGAACGGCATCCTCGGCATCCTGAACGAAGAGCTCATCGACTTCAACGAGGAGAAGGCCCGGACGATTGACGGCCTCAAATGCACTCCCGCGGCCGCGCTGGGCACGTGCCGGTACAAAATCGATTTCAAAAAGAAACCGGAGCAGGCCGCCAAAGACATGGACCGGCTGTTCGAGGTTTTCGGCGCCCACAACATCCGCTATTTCGCTTACATCGGCGGCAATGACTCGCAGGACACCTCCCACAAAATCCACGAAGAAGCCGTCAAGCGCGGCTATGACCTGCGCGTCATCGGCGTCCCCAAGACCATCGACAACGACCTGCCGCACACGGACAACTGCCCCGGCTACGGCTCGGTCATCAAATACAACGCCACGACTGTCATGGAAGTCGGGGTTGATGTCGGCGGCATGGCCACCAGTGACGGTTCCTGCTGCATTATCGAAGTTATGGGACGCTCCGCGGGCTGGATCGCCGCCGGCACCGTGCTGGCCAAACGCGGCAACCCCGCCAATCCCCCGCACATCATCCTCCTGCCGGAACTGGTATTCGAACAGGACAAGTTCCTCGCCAAAGTCAAAGAGACCGTGGCGGCGTACAAGTATTGCATTGTCGTTGTGGGCGAAGGCATCAAGGACGCCTCCGGGCAGGAAGTGGGCGCGGACAAAACCCGCCTGGACGCGTTTGGCCATCCAGTCCTTGCCGGAGCTGCAGAAGCGCTTAAAGAAATCGTTGAGGGCCGGCTCAACACGAAAACGCGAACGGTGCTGCTCGGTTATGCGCAACGCGCGGCAGCGCATTGCGCGAGTCTAACCGATTCCTCCAACGCACTTGCCTGCGGTGAAGCGGCCGTGAAGGCTGCCGTGGCCGGCCAGAGCGGGTTCATGGTGAAAATTGTCCGCAATGCGCAGCCGGACGGCTCTGTCCAATGGAGCACCGACCTCCAACCGCTCGCTGACATTGCGAATGTGGAGCACTTCGTCCCGCGCGATTGGATCGGCGACGACGGCTTTCTGCCGAACGAAAAATTCGTCGAATACGCCAAACCCCTGATTGAAGGCGAAGTAAAATATCCGACCGAAGGCGGACTGCCCAAGTACGTCACTCTCGAAAAGGTGCCTGTCGAAAAGAAGCTCCCGCCCCGAAGTTAGAGGGAAAACCAGGGCCGAAGCGCGCGCCAACCGCAAGCGATCTTCATTTGTGTTTGCCCTTGTCCGTACGCGGCTGAATCGAATTCGATTGCGCTCTGGTCTGGTCACCCGGCGGATTCTCTTCGAGGCGAGGGTTGGTCAGCAGCAGGATTTCCTCGGCGGCGGTGCAAAAGCGCACAGGAACGCTGGGTGAAGCGGGAGCATTTTCCGCCCCGGGCTCAGGCTCGCCGGCGTCAGCGATGCTCGATACCTGGGCGACAACATTGCCGGACTCATCAACGATGGGCGCGCCGCTCGAGCCGGGAGCGAATTCGGTCGTGACGTTCAGGGACAAAACCGGGCGGGTGAGCAGCCCGTTGGTTTGGCCATGCTCATCGAGCACCTCGTTGCGCAGCCAGGTCATGCGAGCCACGACTCCCTGCGTGAACATGAAGTAAAAGCCGCCAGGGTTGCTTAAGCAATAAATCCGCTCTCCCGCGCGGACCCCGGGACGCAACGGCAGCGGTTTCAAACCGGGGGCATCGATCTTCAAAAAACACGTGTCAGAATCCGTGTCAGCCGCAACCACTGATTGGACAGGGTAAACGTGGCCGGATGAATCGGCGGCAACGAGGTAGCTCTCTTTAACTTCCTTGTCTTCCGTCAAAACCACGTGGCTGCAAGTGCAGACAATACCCCCCTGCCCCACCACGAAGCCCGTGCTGCTGTTAAAATGCCAGCCGCCGCAATCCGGGCATTTGTAGAATATCCCCACCGCGAGCGTGCTTTGTCGCAGGCGCTCGCATAGATCAGGTCCGGAAAACCTGGCATGGGAAACCGGCGCCAGCTTGACGGCAACGCCTTTGGTCCGGACCTGGCGATGCAACGTGTCGAGAGACACGAGCCTGCCTTCATGCAAAAGTTTCGTGCAGGCGCTCGTGACTTTGTCACAATACTCGTCGTCATCGATGACAAAGCGCGGCGATTGCGCCAGGGCAACTGTGGCGCAAACCAGGGTGTTGAAAACCAGGAACGCGATAACTGCTCGGACGTGCTTCATGGCATCCATAATGGACCGGCTCGGCCCCGTTGCGCAACACGGCCGAACAAAGCCCGCCGGACTCGTTTAGTCCAACAGGAAACCGTCAAAGCTGGAGGATTTCCTGTGGATTAAACAAGACTCCAACGTCCATTCCCGATATGCAGGAGTAAACCAGAGTCCCGCAGAATCTGCAGCTGCTGGCGAATCTTTGGACGGATGTGGCGATTGCCAGGATGCAGCGCCTCGAGGGCACGGTCAAAGGCATAGACTTCCTCGTTGGTGAACTCAGGTCTGCCAAGATGCCGCAAGATATTCAACACATCCAGCGTCCAGCCTCGGTGGATCGCCTTGATTTCGCGAAGCGGCTTGAGGCGATTATAACGGGCCCGGACCTGCGCGGGTGGCGAGGGCTTGGACGCGGTCACAACCGGTATCTGCGCTTCCGGGGCAATATGGTTCAAGTCTATGTTACAGCCCACCCAACCTGCCCGCCGCGCAGTCGGCGCGAGTGGCTTCCGGCGAACAATAGCGGATTCAGGAAATGCAAAGTGTGGAATCAAAACCAGATCAACGACGCTCCAGGCTGGCCAATCATAACGCATGAGAACCAAATTAGGTGTCCGGTCCTCCCGAACTGCGGCTAGCATTGCAGTATATGCACCGTCATCAATGATTCTGCCGATGCGACTGCCCTTAGCCTTGAGCTGAAAGAGTGCTGCACAACGCGGACAGACCAGATCAACTGCTTGACTGTTGTTGGGCGTTGGTTCCAAAAACCGGGATTCACAGTTTGCGCAGAATAGCTCCCTTCGACCCCACGCTTCGGTCACAACCCGCGCCTGCTGCGAGCGACTGCGGTAACCGCTGGCAAGCTCGGCGGGCATGCGCAATTCCATGCGATAATTGGATCATCGTAAAGCTCGCCGAGCAATCTCTTTCCATACAACGAAATTATTTTTCTACCCTCAACCAAAGGGGGCTAAGGGCGTTCTGCTCAACGGCCGATGCCCTCCATACCGACAAACCATCCGCAAGGATTTGATTTCGAGCCCGACCAGCACTTAGCTGCGACAAACCCGCCCGCTCAAACTGAAGACGGAATGGGACATGAGGGCATCAGAAACCCTCTTTTCGATTCAAAACCGGGGGAAAGCCCGATAGAGTCCCTTCGATGCAAGCCGGCACTCTTAGAAGTCATCTCATAAATACCTGCAGCGGCGTTGCAAGGAAAAGCATGACTTCATTTCAACTTAAAACGAGCGGGTGGCAGACGGACGGAACGGCCGATCTTTGGGCCGGCCGCGTTGTTGTTCGTCGCTTGCAGCCCGCAGAGGGGATGCGCGCTGCCTCACGCCTAACCGCCGGCCCAAATCTCTGGCCGCGCCATCTGCTGCTATTTATGCGATGACTTCTAATCTCCTACCTCTGCTGAAGCAATACTTCGGCTTTGTATCCTTTCGTCCGCTGCAGGAGGAGATCATCCGGGACGCGCTGGCGGGAAAGGACGTGTTTGCCCTGCTGCCGACAGGGGGCGGCAAGTCGCTTTGCTTCCAGTTGCCGGCGATGGCCCGGCGCGGCCTGACGGTGGTGGTATCGCCGCTGATCGCGCTGATGAAGGACCAGGTGGATGCCTTGCAGGCAAGCGGCGTCCCCGCGACATTCCTCAACTCCTCGCTGGCGGCGGGGGAATCGCGCAAGCGATTGCGCGGGTTGCACCAGGGGGAGTACCGGCTGCTTTACGCCGCGCCGGAACGTTTGATGCTGTCGGGGTTCCTAGAGGATTTGCAGCGCTGGAACGTGAACCTGCTGGCCGTCGATGAAGCGCATTGCATCAGCGAGTGGGGCCACGATTTCCGGCCCGAATACCGGCAGCTTGCCGCCTTGCGCGAGCTCTTCCCCGCCGTGCCGATGATGGCGCTAACCGCCACGGCAACGGATCGGGTCCGCAAGGACATCGTCGCTTTATTGAAACTGCGGGACCCGAGCTGTTACGTCGCCAGTTTCAACCGGCCGAACCTGACCTACCGGGTGTTCGGCAAGAGCAAGGCTTACCAGCAGGTGCTTGATTTTCTGCGCGCGCGGCCGAAGGAAAGCGGCATCATCTATTGCCAGGCGCGAAAGACAACGGAAAGCATCGCCGCGCGGTTGAACGAAGCCGGCGTCAAGGCCAGGCCGTATCATGCCGGGCTCACGCCGACCGAGCGCTCACAGCACCAGGACCTGTTTCTGCGGGACGAGGTGCGAGTGATTTGCGCCACGATCGCCTTCGGCATGGGGATCAACAAGCCCAACGTGCGTTTTGTCGTTCACTATGACCTGCCGAAAAACGTCGAGGGATACTACCAGGAAACCGGCCGGGCCGGGCGCGACGGGTTGCCCAGCGAATGTGTGCTGCTGTTCAGCCCCGGCGACATGGTGAAGCAAACCGCGTTTATCGATGAAAAACCCGATCCCCGGGAACAAAAAATCGCGCGCGAACAGCTGCAGCAGATGGGCCGCTACGCCGAGTCCTCCTCCTGCCGCCGGCGCGAACTGCTGGCCTACTTCGGCGAGCCATTCGAGCCGGAGACCTGCGGCGGGTGCGACAATTGCCTGTCGCCGCGCCAGACTTTCGACGGCACCCTCGTCGCGCAGAAGTTCCTGTCCTGCGTCTATCGCATCCGCGAGAAGGCGCGGTTTGGCGTGGGGTTGAATCACGTCGTGGAAGTGCTGACCGGCGCGGACACGGAGAAAATCCGGCGCTGGGGACACGAACGCCTTTCAACCTACGGCATCGGCAGCGAACATACCCGGCCGGAATGGGGAGCCATCGGCCGGGAGCTGGTCCGCCTGGGCCACCTCCGCCAGACCCCGGAGAAGTTCAGCGTGCTGGAACTGACTCCCGGCGGCATGGCCGCGCTGAAACACCGCCAGCAGGTGACACTGACCAGGCCTGTCGCCGTCCCCGAACTGAAAACGCGCCGGGCCGGCGAGATTGCCTGCGATGAAGCGCTGTTCGACCGCTTGCGCCAGCTTCGCAAGCAGCTGGCCGACGAGCGCGACGTGCCGGCGTATATTGTCTTTTCGGATGTCGCGCTCCGCCAAATGGCGCGGGATTATCCCGCCAACGAGCGCGAGTTCTCCCGGATCAGCGGTGTGGGGGAAAAGAAATTGCGCGAGTTCGGGGCGGTGTTCCTTGCGGCCATTGCCGCTTACCTGCACGGCAACCCGCGACAAATTTTCGCCGACGATTCGTTCACGGCGCCCGCGCCGCCTCTCTCCCACTGAAAACCAAACGCCCGCCGGGTGTTGCCACCGGGCGGGCGTGTTGATTCTTGAAATGACCGCAGCCGTTATTTCCCGGCCGTGTTTTCTTCCGGAATGCGCATGCAATAGAAGGAGCGATAGACGAAGCACAGCGCGACGATGAAAAAGAACGCGCCGATGCCGGTCTTCAGTCCCTGGTTCGTCATGGTCACAGCGATTTCCACCGCGAGCAGCCCAAACAGCGTGGTGAATTTGATCACCGGGTTCATGGCGACCGACGAGGTGTCCTTGAACGGATCGCCCACGGTGTCGCCAACCACCGTGGCCGCGTGGAGGTCGGTGCCCTTCTGGCGGAGATCCACTTCAACGATCTTCTTGGCGTTGTCCCACGCGCCGCCCGCGTTGGCCATGAAAATGGCCTGGAACAACCCGAAGAACGCGATGCCGATCAGGTAGCCGATGAAGAAGTAAGGATTGAAAAACGGCAGGGCCAGCGCGAAGCAGAAGATGACGATGAAGATGTTCCACATGCCTTTCTGCGCATAGACCGTGCAGATGCGGACGACTTCCTTGCTGTCCTTCTCCGAAGCGGTGGTGGAATCGAGTTTCATGTGCTCCTTGATATAGACCACGGCTCGATACGCCCCGGTCACCACCGCCTGGCAGGAAGCGCCGGTGAACCAGTAAATGACCGCGCCACCCATGATGAGGCCGAGGATGATTTCCGGCTGAACGATGCTGAGCGCGTCGATGACGGGCTTGAACGGCCCCGCCACGCCGGAAGCCACCTGGGCCTCGAACATTTTCTGCAACAGCATGATGATGCCGAACACCATCGTGGTGGCGCCGACGACCGCCGTGCCGATGAGCACCGGCTTGGCCGTCGCCTTGAACGTGTTGCCCGCGCCGTCGCCCTTTTCCAATTGATGCTTGGCGTTCTCGAAGTCGGCGTCGAAACCGAAATCCCGCTTGATCTCTTCCTTGATGCCCTTGCGCGATTCGATTTGGCTCAGCTCATAAACGGACTGGGCGTTGTCGGTGACCGGCCCGTAGCTGTCCACCGCGATGGTCACCGGTCCCATGCCGAGGAAGCCAAACGCCACGAGGCCGAATGCGAAGATCGGCGCGGCGAAGAGGAACTGCTTCGGCATGAGCGAGAGCAGCGCCGGGTTCTGGGAGAAATAATAGGAGGTGAACATGAGGAGCATGATGACCAGGCCCATCCAGAACGCCGAGAAGTTGCCGGCCACAAAACCCGACAGGATGTTCAGCGACGCGCCGCCGTGCTTCGAGCAGTTGGTCACTTCCCGGACGTGCTTCGAGTTGGTGCTGACGAAGATTTTGGTGAACTCGGGAATCACCGCGCCGGCCACCGTGCCGCAACTGATGATGATCGAGAGCACCCACCAAAGGGCGGGTTGGGCAACGCCGTTGGCATCGGCGAAGTCGCCGAGGAGAAGCTTGCTGGCGATGAAGGTGATCGCGATGGACACCGCCGAAGTGAGCCAGACCAGGTGCGTCAGCGGGGCTTCGAAGTCGAAATCTTTCTTGCCGCTGAACATGCTCTTGCTGATGGCCTCGTTCAGGAAGTAGGAAACCAGCGAGG
>CAIQQM010000107.1 GCA_903873945.1 uncultured Verrucomicrobiota bacterium | reverse complement strand
AGTTCTACCGGGCAGCGTGCTGGTGGACACCCAGACCAATGAAATCCCGGTGGCGCGGGAACTCTTCGGGTTGACTTGGAACTCAAAAACAATTAACTAAAAGAAGCTGAATTTTCCGTCTGCTCTTTCGAAGGAAGCCCAACAACGTGCAGGAACATCCCGGCGCTTTTGATAATATTTACATTTGCAAAACAACCGACAGACCGCCAGCCAAAGCCTTTTTGAGCTGGACCGCTTCTTGGCCATGCCGCTTAACAACGTATTATGAACATAGCACTACAGCGTTATTTAGCGGTTGCGCCTCCACGGAGATCGGTTAGAATGCATGGAATAATTGAATGACGCTGGGCTGAAGATAATCGAATCGCGGGTAATTCGTGGCCGAACGATCACGGCTGCGGACGTAGCAGCCGTGCAACGACTGCTGGTTGAGCAACCGCAAGCCGGACGTTCCGCTTTGGCGCTTGCCCTGTGCGTGTATTGGCAGTGGCGGGCTGCTAATGGGCGGTGGAAGGTCCGCTCGGCGCTGGCGATATTAACCGAATTGGAGCGACAAGGGTGGATTGGGTTGCCCCCGTCGCAACCGGTTCTTGTGCGCAGCTACCGCCCGGTGATGGCCCGTCCTGAAGGGAGCAGGGTGGAGGGGCCGCTCAGTGGGTATCGACCGCTGAGGTGGGAGTTGGTGCGCACGATGGCCCAAGGGCGCCAGTGGCGCGAGTTGGTGGCCCAACATCACTATTTGGGAGCGCCGCAATTAGTGGGGGCGAGCCTGAAGTATCTGGTTTATGGGCGTGGGGGCCAATTGTTGGGGGTGTTAGGCTGGCAGTCTGCGGTGCAGCATCTGGGGTGTCGGGATCGGCTGTTGGGGTGGAATGCGGCCCAGCGGGCCAGGGGGTTGGAGCACGTGGTTAACGGGGTTCGTTTTCTGGTGTTACCGTGGGTCAAGGTGCGGCATTTGGCTTCGGTGATGTTGAGTGAAAATCTTGGTATCCTGCAAGGGGATTGGCTGCGCCATTATGGGGTGCCGGTGTGGCTGGCGGAAAGCTTCGTGGATCGGCAACGCTTCAGCGGGGCCAGCTATCGGGCGGCCAATTGGCAAGGGATCGGCTGGACGCGGGGATTTGGCAAGCGGCAGGGTCGTTTCGTCCATCATGGTCAACGCAAGGAGGTGTATGTCTATGTGATGGAACCTCGGATGCGGCAACTGCTCCACGGGGATGAGCGTCAGCCGTTGTTGAGTCGGGTATTTCTCTTGGCCCAGCGCCAGCGTGAAGACCAGTCATCCCTCAATGAGAAAATGCGAATGAAAAAGATTTTAGCGTCGTGGAAACCCAAGCTCCCGCCTCAGTGTGCGTTGAGCCTGGAAGATCTGGAGACGGTCGGTCGGGAACTCAACGAGTTCCTCGGTTTGTTCAAACAGACCTTTGTGCGGAGCGAACCCGTGGCCTTGTTGGAACTGTACATGCAAGGCCTCTTGAGCGACGTCGAGCGTAAGAACGTCGAAGCAATCGCCCTGAAGTTGGACGGTCCGCGACAGGTGCGCAATTTGCAGCGGTTCCTGAGCGACTGTAAATGGGACGAGCCGTGGATGCAAAAACGGCACTGGGAGTTGAGCGCCCAAACGCTCAGCGACCCGCTGGGGGTCTTGAGCGTGGACGCGAGCGATATGGCCAAGAAGGGATCGGCCTCGGTGGGAGTGGCTCCGCAATACTGTGGGTCGTTGGGCAAGACGGCCAATTGCCAGTCGGGTGTCTTCCTTTGCTACTCCAGCCCCAAAGGACACACGCTCTTGGACTGCCAACTTTACTTGCCCAAACGCTGGTTTGAACCTGCCTACCAGGAACGCCGTCGGCTCTGCCATATTCCCGAGGACATTGACTTCCAAACCAAGCCGGAACTGGCGCTGGGGATCTTACAACCCTTATTGGCCACCCAACAGTTTGCTGGTAACTGGATCACCTGTGATTGTTCCTTTGGCAATAACGAGCCGTTTCTGGAACAACTACCCAAAGACTACTATTACCTGGCGGACATCGCCTGCACCCGAAAAGTCTGGCCCAAAGCGTGCGCCCCCCGGCGGTCCTTCCAGGACGAAGGCTGCACGGTAGAACAGTTGCTCCAAGTCAAGTCGTTCTGGAACTGGCAAACCCACAAAATCGCCGAGGGCGCAAAAGGGCCACTGGTAGCAGCTTTCGCGCGGGTCCGGGTTTATTTGAGCCCGGATCGGACGCCGGAGAGCGAACGCTGGTTGCTGTTGCGCAACGATGCCAACGGCCAAATTAAATACGCCTTGAGCAACGCTCCACAACAAACCTCGATGCGCGAGTTGGTGCGTGTCAGCGGCGCGCGCTGGCCCATTGAACGCTGTTTCCAGGAAAACAAATCCGAACTCGGATTGGACCATTACGAACACCGCTCCTGGACGGCCTGGCATCGGCACATGCAGATGGTCTTCCTGGCGCAACTATTCCTGGTACGCCTGCAAATCAAATTCAAAAAAAAACTCCCACGTTGACCTTGCCGCAGGCGCGCCGGCTAATTGAAAGCCATTTTCCAGCGTTAAACCGTGATCCCAGCCACGTTTTGATCGTGCTAAATTACCATATCCGACGCAATCACAAGGCATACCGGTTTCACCGCAGACGCAGAATGAAAGAGCTCAAAAAGTGGAAATCACTCTAAATGACGCTGTAGTGCTAAGCGCCCTCCTTCCAATTTCACATAGCCCGCTCTTTGGACAATCATCGCCAGCGCCGGCACAATCTCCTTCT
>CAIQQM010000106.1 GCA_903873945.1 uncultured Verrucomicrobiota bacterium | reverse complement strand
ATCCAAAGGCTTCGCTGGATGGAGAACACGCTTTACCCGACATTAAAAAAAGCCCTGGCGAAGCTGGGTAAAATCAATCTTAAAAACATCATCGCCCAGGCGCTGCACATGGGCGACGAAGTCCATAACCGGAACCGCGCCGCCACATCACTTTTCTACCGCGCCATCGCCCCGGCGGTTATCACCACCTGCGGCAACCCCACCGCCGCAGCCGAGGTGCTGGAGTTCATCAATCACAACGACCATTTTTTCCTGAACCTTTCCATGCCGGCGTCGAAAGTGACGCTGGATGCCGCGCGCGGAATCAAGAACAGCAGCATCGCGGTTGTCATGTCACGCAACGGCACAGATTTCGGCGTGCAGCTTGCCGGAACGGCCGGGCAATGGTTCACCGGACCCGCGGATGTGCCGGATGCGCTATACTTTCCCGGCTACACCAAAGCCAACGCGAACCCCGACATCGGCGACAGCGCCATTACTGAAACCAACGGGCTGGGCGGGTTCGCCATCGCGGCGGCGCCGGCCATCGTTCAGTTTGTCGGCGGCAGCAGCGATGACGCCCTGCGCTACACCCGCTTGATGTACGAAATCTCCGCGGCTGAAAACAACATGTACCAGGTCCCGGCCTTGAATTTCCGCGGCACACCCACCGGGATCGATGTGCGAAAGGTCATCGAAAAGAACATCCTGCCGTTCATTGACACCGGTGTCGCGCACAAGAACCCCGGAGTCGGCCAAATCGGCGCCGGCGTGCTCAACGCGCCAATGGAACCGTTCAAGAAGGCTTTCGAAGGTTTTGCCAAAACACTGAACAAGAAATGAAACTATGAACACCAAACAATTCCTCCAATTCATGGACAAAGTGCGGGTGTACGACCTGACACAACCGCTGAGCGTTCACACCCCGCCGTGGCCGAGCTACATGCCGCTGGGCATCCAATATTTCAAACGCATCGCGGGAGCCCACATGGGCCAAGGCGCGAACGGCCAGATCATCACCACGAGCAATCACGTGGGCACGCACATGGACGGCGAGATCCACTTCCACCCGAACGGCCGGCCGATCGGCAAGGTGCCCCTGGCAGAATGGATTGGGCCGGGCGTTGTGGCCGATATTTCGAAAGAGGTCGGCGACTACGACCTCTATTCGCCGGAGATGATCACCAAGAATGTCGAGGTCAAGAAGGGGGACATCCTCATCATCAACACGGGCTACCACCGGTATGCCTGGGACCAGAAGCAATCGGATGAGTTGCGCTATTTCGTGAAGCACCCGGGTCCCGGGCCCGGCTTCCATCAATGGGCGCTCGACATGAAACTGAAATGGATTGGTCTCGATTGCGGCAGCGCCGACCATCCCATGAACACGATCATTCGCACCTGGCATCCCGCCCGCTTCGCCGAGGCCGAGAAGAAGCTGAAGGCCAAGTACGGCAAGGGCTGGGACGAAATGTTTCCGCCGGAAGAGTATTACCAGGTCATGCACATAAAACTATTTCCCAAACGGCTGGTGCACGCCGAAAATATCGGCGGGGACATCGAAAAGGTAAGCAACCAGCGGGTCTGGATCGGCGCTTTCCCGTTGCGGGGAATCGAACTGGAATCGGCGATGTGCCGGATCGTGGCGATGCTGCCACCCAAATAAGGAGGCCACTATGGCCATAGCTCATGACTTCGAATATCTGAAGCCCGGCACGTTGCGGGAGGCCGTCCGAACCCTGGCGCGGTACGGGCCAAGGGCCCGGGTGCTCGCGGGCGGGACGGACCTGATCACGTTGATCGGCGAGGCGATGGCGGCGCCCGATGCCGTTGTGGACATCAAAGGCATCAGCGGCCTGGACCGGATCGAGTTTAAAAATGGCGCGCTGTCCATTGGCGCGCTAGTGACTTTCAGCGACCTGCGTGATTCGCCGATCATTGCGAAGAAGTTTCCCGTGATTCGAGAGATGACAGGCTGGCTGGCGTCGCCGGGCATCCGCAACCGGGCGACAATGGTTGGGAATCTTTGTTCCGCAGTGCCCTGCTGTGACAGCGGGCCGATTCTCATGGTCTATGATGCGGTCATCCAAGTGGCGGGTCCGGCCGGGAAACGGAAGGTGCCGCTCAGTGACTGGTTTGTCGGTCCGCGCAAAACCGTATTGAAGCGCGGGGAGGTGGCGACCGGCGTAGTGGTGCTGCTGCCGAAAAAGAAACATGCGGCCTGCTTCGTGAAGCTGCGACGGTACGAGGGTGAAGATCTTGCCCAGGCCAGTGTTACCGTACTGGCATTGGCCGGCAACAGCTACCGGGTCTCATTCGGCTCCGTCGCGCCCTGGCCGGTGCGCGCCCACAAAATCGAGGCCCTACTGGAAGGACAGCAATTATCGGACAGCCTGATTCGAAAGGCCGCCCAGCTCGTGCCCGAGGAGATTACCCCCATCACCGACATTCGGGCGACGAAGGAATATCGGATGCACATGTGCTGCGTGATGCTCAACCGGGGGCTGAAAGCGGCGACTGCCAGGCTGGCAGGCGCCGGGCCTGAATATGGCACGAGTCTAATTTAAGAGGTCGCAATGAACAAACAAATCACCTTAACCATCAACGGCGAAGCAAGGGCCGTCGAAGTCGGCCCGACGGATATCCTCCTTGATGTTCTCCGGGAGAAGCTCGGGATCAAGAGCCCGAAGATCGGCTGCGAGCGGGGCGACTGCGGCGCATGCACCGTACTGCTCGACGGCAAATCAGTGCGGTCCTGCCTCATCCTGGCGATCGAGGCGGACGGGCACAAGATCACAACGCTCGAAGGATTGAGCCGGAACGGGTTGACGCCGCTGCAGGAGTCGTTCCTCAAACATAGCTCCTTCCAATGCGGATTCTGCGCGCCAGGCATCGTGCTGTCAGCGACGGAATTGCTGGCGAAACACCCGCACCCGTCCGAGGAGGAAATCAAGGAATCGATTTCGGGCAATCTCTGCCGATGCACAGGCTACAAGCCAATCATTGAGGCGATTGCCGCTGTAAGCAACGCCAGGAGGAAAAGCGTATGACAGCGACCAAATTCGTAGGCGAATCACCCACCCGCATCGACGGCCTCGACAAGATTACCGGAGCCGCGAATTACGTGGATGATCTTTCGTTCGGCCCCAATCTCCTGCACGCGGAGGTCGTCGAAAGTCCGTACGCACACGCGTTGATCAAGAGCATTGATACATCGGCAGCCGAGAAGGTTCCCGGGGTCGTCCGGGTGGTGACAGGGCGGGAGTTCCCCCACCGGTTCGGGCTGTACATGCGGGACCGGTTCATTTTCCCGACGGACCGCGTGCGATTTGTGGGCGAACAGGTGGCGGCGGTGGTCGCGCGCGATGCCAAGACGGCGAAGCGGGCGGCGAAACTCGTAAAGATAGTCTACGAGGAACTGGAGCCGGTGCTGGATCTCGCCGGGGCGCTGCGCGACAACCCAACGCTCGTGCATCCGGACCTTGGGAAGTATCCCCGGTGTCCGTGGTTCTTTCCGCAGGCAGGCACAAACATCGCGCATTGGCGCAAGACGCGGAAAGGTGACATCGCGCAAGGCTTCAAAGAGGCGGATGTCATTCTGGAGGATACGTACACGGTTCCGCGCTATGCCCACTGCGCAATTGAGCCGCATGTAATCGTCGGCCTTTGTGATCTGGCAGGCCGGCTGACGTTGTGGTCGGCCTCGCAATCGCCATTCACGCAGCGGCACGTTTTTGCCCAGGCTCTCGCCCCGCTGGGTTTGTCGCATAAGGATATCCGGGTGGTGACGCCTTATGTCGGCGGCGGCTTCGGCGGCAAAGCGGGCGTTTCGATGGAAATTATCGGCGCGGCTCTGGCGATGATGGTCAAAGGCCATCCGGTAAAGGTCCGCTGGTCGCGGGCTCAGGAGTTTTACAACACCTACCAACGACAGGGGGTGATCGCCAGGATCAAGCTGGGGGCGAAGAAGGACGGAACCATTACGGCGATCGAGCACACCCTGCACTGGGATGCCGGCGGTTACGTGGAATATGGCGCGAATGTGGTTAATGCCGTGGGTTTTTCCGCCACCGGACCCTATCGTGTGCCGAACGTCAAGATCGACTCAGTTTGCGTTTACACAAACCTGCCCCCGGGCGGGCCTTATCGCGGCTTTGGTTATTCCGAGTTTCACTTCGGGTTGGAATCCCACATCACAAGGATCGCGAAGAAGATCGGCATGGACCCGGTCGAGTTCAGAAGGAAAAACGCGATCCGCGAAGGCGACACTTTGGCATACGGCGCCGAAATGAACGCCAGCGGCCTCCATGAAGCCATTGACAAGGTGGCTGCGGAAATCGGCTGGGGACGCAAGGAAGTATCGAAGGATCCGAACCGGGTTATCGGCAAAGGATTCGCCTGTTTCTGGAAATCGCCGGCAATGCCGCCGAATGCCGCTTCATCGGCTTTTATCAAGTTTAACGAGGACGGCAGCCTGAACATCTGCGCTTCGGGCATGGAGATCGGCCAGGGTTACTTCACGGTGATGGCCCAGATCGCCGCTGAAATTCTTACGGTGCCGGTTTCAAAGATTCGCATGGAAGCGCCCGATACCGACCGCAACGCCTATGAATGGCAGACCGTCGGCTCACATGTGACCTGGGGCTGCGGCAACGCCGTAAAAGCCGCCGCATTGGACGTACGCTCCAAGATGTTCGAAGTGGTCGAAAGGGCGCTGGGGCTCTCACGGGACACACTGTACGTTGAGGACGAGAAGGTCAAATGCCGCGCTCGTGCTGATTTTGAATTGCCGTTCCGGGACTTTGTTATCAGCGGCATTCAAACCGAGCATGGGAATTTCATCGGCGGCCCGATCCTCGGGAGCGGTGTTTTCATGCCGGAATTCACTTCGGCGGTGAGTGATCCGGAAACGAGCCAGGGCGGTCATCCCAACGTTCACTATACTGTCGGTGCGGCCGCGGCCATTGTGGAATTGGATAAACAAACCGGCCGGATGCGGGTTCTTAAGGCGGTGCTGGCAGTGGATGCGGGCAAGGCAATTCATCCCGAACTGGTAAAGGGCCAGATAGTCGGAGGGATGTTGCAGGGTTTGGCAACGGTGCTCTATGAAGATATCCGGTACAGCCTTAAAGGAAAACTGCTGAACGCCAATTTTACTGACTATAAAATCCCCACTTCGATGGACCTGCCGGGCGAGATTGTGCCTATCATTGTGGAGGTTCCGCAACCGGACGGCCCGTTTGGAGCACGCGGCGTGGCCGAACATACCATGATTCCAGCCGCGGCGATAATCGCCAACGCGGTTGATGACGCCGTTGGGCTGAGGCTCAAGAGCCTGCCAATCACGGCGGAGAAAGTTGCGCTGGAATTGCAAGGCATTGCCTACGACGACGTGAAGGGGGCATACATGGGACTGTGTTTCGCCGGTCACCTCGACAAATACGATTTTCACACGAAAGCGGCGAAGAAGTGACGCAATAGAACGGCCTTTTCCTGGGTGATCGCCTTCCAGTTTGGCTAAACTGGCCGGTAACCGGGCAGGACGGTTTGAGCCAAAGGGCATTGCCCTGACACCCCTAAAATCAGGTTGCAATCACGCTGCCAATCAGGCATTTATCCAACCATGGGAAAAAAGATTTTAGTTGGTGGAGCGGGTGGATTTATCGGCGGGCACCTGGTGGCCAGTTTGGTGCAGCAGGGATTGACTAACATACGCGCGGTGGACATCAAGCCGTTCGATGAGTGGTATCAACGCTTCCCACAAGTTGAGAATCTGCAGCTCGACCTTCGCCTGAAAGACGCCTGCGAGAAGGCGGTATCGGGCACGAAAAGAGTTTATAACCTGGCGGCGGACATGGGGGGCATGGGCTTCATCGAGAACAACAAGGGGCTTTGCATGCTAAGCGTGCTCATCAACACCCACTTGCTGATGGCGGCCAAGGATGCCGGGGTGGAACGGTTCTTCTATGCCTCTTCAGCCTGCGTTTACGCCGCCGACAAGCAGACGGATCCGGCAGTGACCGGCCTGAAGGAAGCGGACGCTTATCCCGCCATGCCGGAGGATGGGTATGGCTGGGAGAAACTTTTCAGCGAGCGGTTGTGCCGCCATTTCCGGGAAGATTTCGGTGTTACGACACGCGT
>CAIQQM010000105.1 GCA_903873945.1 uncultured Verrucomicrobiota bacterium | reverse complement strand
CGCGGATAACCGTCAAATCTTTGTACTGCCTTTTGCTTGTGATCATCCTATTCCTCCTTGGGATTACCCCGCTATTTACTCGTTTGCTCCATAGCACCCTTAAGCAGTCCAACGCTCCCCATGGCGTCGCGCCCATCGAAGTATGCCATTTTGGCGTATGCGTCCCAGCGACCTTGTCCGGCCTCGATATTAGCCGCGAGCTTGTCGATCCAAGCACCAACCGCTGCCATACCTTGCGCATTGAGTTTAGCCGCGATCCAGGATTCTTTGGCTTTGGTAACGTTTACTTTCATTTTGTTCCCCCTCTCACTGTCTGATATTAGTATAAGCGTTTATGGTTTATCTGTCAAGCACAAAAGATAAAATAATGTAAAATAAGTGCGATTTATTTTATTGTCCCTTTTCCGCTTATATGTCTGGGAAAACGCTTAGAACGGCGCAAAAGGCGACAGATTCCCTTGCGATTGCCTATTGACAGTCAAGGAGAATGGTGTAGAATGGAGGCGTGAACTACCAGGAATTTATCGAGCAAAAGACTATCGTTGACAGACCCACAGGACTGCAACTGACGAAAGATGACCTAAACCCCATGCTATTCCCATTTCAGCATGACATCACCCGATGGGCGCTGGCGAGGGGAAGGGCGGCAATCTTCGCTGACTGCGGAATGGGTAAAACCCCAATGCAACTGGAATGGGCGCGGCATATCCCTGGCCGTGTTCTTATCGTCGCTCCTCTTGCGGTATCGGCGCAGACCATCCGAGAAGCGGCGAAGTTCGGCGTTGAAGGAATCCAGTATTCCGGCGACGGTTCCATCAATTCCAGAATCACGATCACAAACTATGAACGCATCGAGAAGTTCGACCCTGAAATGTTTACTGGAATAGTCCTCGATGAAAGCTCCATACTTAAAAGCTATACCGGAAAATACCGAACCATGCTCATCGAGCGTTTCGGGAATGTTCCTTTCCGGCTTTGTTGCACGGCGACTCCTGCCCCGAATGATTTTATGGAATTAGGGAACCATGCCGAGTTCCTGGGAACCATGAAGCGTACCGAAATGCTCTCCATGTTCTTTGTCCACGACGGCGGAGAAACGCAGACATGGCGGCTCAAGGGGCACGCTCAAGAGGAATTCTGGCATTGGGTATGCTCATGGGCGGTTATGATTCGCAAGCCCTCCGATCTTGGATATGACGATGGAAAGTTTATACTGCCACCACTCGAAATGGAGCAGATAACCGTCGAAGTATCGGAACCAACGGAAGGGATGCTATTCGCACTCGAAGCCAATACGCTACAGGAACGGCAGGGAGCAAGGCGGTCAAGCATCGACGACCGGGCGCAGACTTGCGCGGATATCGTGAACCGAACAGAAGGTCAGTGTTTGGTATGGTGCGATTTGAACGACGAAAGCCACGAATTGACCAGGCTCATTCCCGATGCTGTGGAAGTGGAAGGAGCGGATACCGAAGCCCATAAAGAAAAATCCATGCTTGAGTTTGGCCAAGGTAAAATCCGCGTACTGGTAACGAAGCCAAAGATTGCCGGATTCGGCATGAACTGGCAGTCATGCCATAATGTATTTTTCGTCGGACTTTCGGACAGCTATGAGGCATTTTATCAGGCGATCCGTAGATGCTGGAGATTCGGGCAGACGATCCCCGTATCGTGCAAGGTTATCACCGCCGACACCGAAGGAATGGTAGTAAAAAACATCGAGAGAAAAGAAGCCGATGCCATGCGAATGGCTGAAATGATGGTGTCGAATATGCATGCCATAAATGAAGCGAATATCAAGGGAACGGAAAGGGCCAGAACCGCATACTCCGAGGACATCAAGGAAGGCGCGGGATGGACGATGTATCTCGGGGATTGCGTGGAACAGGTAGCCAAACTTCCAACCGAATCTGTCCATTTTTCGGTATTCTCGCCGCCGTTCGCAAGCCTTTATACCTATTCAAACTCGGATAGGGATATGGGAAACTCCAAGGATGAAAAGGAGTTCGCGGAGCATCTTCGGTTTCTTGTGAAAGAGCTTTTTAGAGTCATCATGCCCGGGCGTCTTGTTTCCTTCCATTGTATGAATCTCCCTACCACGATCACGCATCAAGGATATATTGGTATTTCAGACTTCCGGGGAGATCTGATTCGCTTGTTTCAGGACGAGGGATTTATCTACCATTCGGAAGTGTGCATATGGAAAGACCCCGTTACCGCCATGCAGAGGACAAAAGCTATCGGATTGCTCCATAAGCAACTAGCCAAAGATTCGTGCATGAGCCGCCAGGGAGTCCCGGACTATCTTGTTACCATGAGAAAGCCTGGAATAAATCCCGAGCCTGTAGAGGGAGAGCTTGACCACTACTGCGGCGAAGAAGGGAGCTTTACCAGTACCGGAAGGCTGTCAATCGACATTTGGCAACGGTACGCTTCTCCGGTGTGGATGGACATAAACCCGTCGGATACGCTCCAATTCAGAAGCGCACGAGAGCATAACGACGAGAGGCATATCTGCCCGCTACAGCTTCAGGTTATCCATAGGGCGCTCCAACTCTGGACGAATCCCGGCGACGTGGTGCTGTCTCCCTTTGCGGGGATAGGCTCGGAAGGCTATGAGTCTGTGAGGCTCGGGCGCAAGTTTATAGGAGTTGAATTGAAGCGGTCATACTTCGATCAGGCTTGCCGGAACATGACGAATATCGAGCGCGAAACCACGAAAGAAATGCTGGACTTCGACAAATGAAAATCTACATCGCTGGCCCTGTCTCCGGTATCCCGCTTTATAACCTTCCGGCGTTTCAGGAAGCGCGGGCCTTGCTTGAGAAAAGCGGCGTGGAGTGTGTTATCCCCCACGATATTTACCATCCTGGTGATAGCAAGTGTCCTGCCGTGATATGGTGCGAGGCGATGCTGAAATGCCTGCCAGAGCTTGAGTCCAGCGACGCCGTGCTATTCCTTCCGGGGTGGGAAGGTTCACCGGGAGCGAGGCGGGAGCATTGCATCGTAAAAGATAAAAATATCCCGATTATTACTATTGACACGCAACTAAAGGAGGCTGATAATCCCAATATGACCGAACGACAACAGCAGGCGCTTGACTGGATCAAGCAGCAGACCCCCCCGCCGACGATGCAGGAGCTAGGGGATTATCTTGGCGTGTCCCGCCAGCGGGCAAGCGCGATCGTGCATTACCTTGCCGCGAACGGGCATCTCACCATCAAGGAATATCACCCGCGAGGGATACGCACATGATCCCCTCCCTCATCGTCGTCCTCGTGCTTCTGCTTGCGATACCCTGCGCGATCTATAGGGGGATACGGTGACCCCCGAGGGCCAAGTTGTCCGCGATTGCCTCGATTACCTTGCTATCCGTCAGATCATGGCATGGAGGAATAATTCAGGCAGTACCCACGGCGGAAAGGTTCATTTCGGGCGCGTGGGTTCCTCTGACATCATCGGCCTCTTGCCCTCTGGCCGCTTCCTGGCCGTCGAGTGCAAGGCTGGACGCGGCAAGCTCACCCCCGAGCAAGCGCAGTTTCAGGCAGAAATCCGCAACAATGGCGGGCTGGCGATAACCGCATACCGGCTGGGCGACCTGATAGATGCACTCGTTCTAGAGGCCCGCGCATGAGCCGCCAGATAAAGCTCACCCTCGGCGACGATGTACTCCCTGACATGGAGCGCGTAGCCGCGTACCGCTTCGGCGCTGGCCCCAATTCCCTCTCCGAGTACATCAAGCTCGCCGCTGTCCAACTTATGCGCCGCGACCTGCCAATGGCCTGCAAGGGTTCAAGGCAAGGGAATCTACTTGATGAGGCATAACATCGCTAGAACGCGCAATTTGCGCCTGTTCCGGGCAATCCAGCCGGGACAAAAGGAGGCGTTATTGAATGACCTTCGCGCCGTGATGGGCATATTGACTCTTTCCCTACCCGTCATCGGCGAAACCGCTATCGAAGGCCGCGAGGCCACACTCGCGGAGGACCAGGACACGGCCCAAGCGACTCGGACGCACAGGGTAAAGGCCCCTGTAAGCGGATCGGTTCGTGTGGCCGGATCGGTCCCTGGAATCGTATCGACTATTGGCCGTGAAATCGGCCAGACGCCTAGAGCGTCAACAGGCGGTCGAGCGCAGGACGTAATAACCCCTCGCCGACCGCATCAAGGAGCGTGGGCCACGCGGGGCCGTCTTCTCCCCGCGTTGCCTCGGACGGTGCCCTCCTCACCGTCGCCGTTCAAATCGGCAGCGCTCCATTGCCGGGGAAGGCGGGCGGTAAGGGACGCCCGCGAACTCCGGCTTCCCCTTGGGAGGTAGATCATGAAGTGGTTCAAGAAATGGCTCCTGAAATGGTTCTGCCGTCTGGCCCTCGACCCCACTCCGCTCAAGCATGAGGATCACGCCGACACGAGGTACATGAAATGATCGAATACTACGAGCCCTCGCCTAGCCTGATTGCCTATGGAATCTCCCTAATACAGCGTGGCCGCGAGGAAGTACGACGCCTTCAGGACTCCGCTACGCCCGATCTTCCCTGGATGCACCCGCTTCCCGCCGAAGGCTCGACCCTCGACGAGCGCAAGGCCAGCTTCTACGAGCGCAACCCCGCTGTCAGGGACGAGATTGTCCGCCGACTTCGCATCAAAGTTGCCTCCCATCTCCGCCCGTCAGTTTACGCCGTCATCGAGGATATGCGCTCGGAATACTCGCGGTTCACAATCAGCCCCGAGCATCCGAACGGCAAGCGCTACCACTTCGACAACAACATGACGGCGTACTTCAACATGCGGATTCCCGAGGAGTTCTCCGAGTTCCGAGGCGTCCTGGCACAGCGGAAGAAGGTGGCGGCCTAGCCATGTCCCGCATCCCCTGCGCCCCTGAGTCCAGCGAGCACGAAGGCCCGAGCTGGAACCGGCTGACCTACATCGAGCCGCAAGGCGTATTCCAGATGACCGCGCCCAAGACGAAGGCGAAGAAGGCCAAGCCACCCCGCGCAATAGTGCGGAGTCAGCGAAAGGTCATGCTGCGGGAGTCTATCCGTCAGCTCTATGTCTCCGGCCTTGGATGCTGCGCCATCGCGCGAGAGCTGGGGATAGCTGACAACAACGTCATGTATTACCTGCGGGCGATGTACCACGACGGGACTATTGAGCGCAGACCGGATGCGAGGGGGAGAGCTCATGCCAGCGTCTGAAACGTCCATCAAGATCATGCAACTCCACTTCGAAAAGCGCCTCACGGATGAAGAAATCGCGGCAGAGCTGAAGCTGACACCCCAGCACGTGAAGTCCGTGCTTGCCTGGTATCGGCACCACCCCGAAGCCGTGAATAACCTGCCTGCCATAGTCGAGGAATCGAAGGAGGAACCGGAGATGAAGCGCAAGGAAACCACGGACAGGATACTCGAGATGTACAGGGGCGGCGTGCCGACGAGGGACATCATGGTCGGACTGGGAGTAAACAAGGCCGCTGTTCGTAACGCCGTGACCCGAGCGAGGGCGAGAGGGGAAATCGTGGAGAGGCCAGCGAAGCCAACGGAAGCAGGAATACCTGCCGAGACGCCTCAGCCCGTCCCCTCCATGCCCAAACCAGCACCTATGCCAGAACAACCTGAGCCGCGCCATGACGCCCCACAAGCCTTCGACCTCACGGCCATGCACATCCTGATCGACATCGCCGCACAACTGCCGAGCCTCAAGGCCCTTGTGTTGGCATCCTGCGACGAGATGGAGAAGACGGCGCAGTATCAGCTCTACCAGGTGAAGCGGATCAGGGAAGCGCTCACGGCATGACTATTTCCCGAACAGCTCGGGATGGTGCTCGCGGGTGTACAGGATTGCGCAGCGCCGGATGTACGCCGCGACTTCCAGCCCCTCCAGCTTTGCCGCGTCTTCCATCACCTTGTCCACGTCTTTGTCAAAACGAACGCTTCTCGGTTTCATTGCTTCCATACCATAGATTCTAACGGGGAAAAAAAGATGAGTCAAACTATATAAAAGATTCTTTTGTCTATTGACGTATAACGTAAGGTGCCTTATTGTGGAATATGAGAGGAGGATAGATGCTATGGACGAATACCTGACAAGGAAGGAAGTGGCGCGGCTGTTCCGCGTGACGCCAGAAACCATTTCAGACTGGGTGAAGATTGGGAAGCTGAAGGCGGTCAAGGTCGGCAAGAGGCTCTTGATCCCGCAGGACTGCGTGAAGATCGCGATGGAGGCCGTGAAATGAAAGGTACGGAACTGTCGGAAGTTTTAAGACTCCACAAAATGTGGACGGAAGGAACAGAAGGCGGAATGCGCGCCAACCTCACGGACGCCAACCTCACGGGCGCCAACCTCACGCGCGCCAACCTCAGGGGCGCCAACCTCAGGGGCGCCAACCTCAGGGGCGCCAACCTCAGGGACGCCAACCTCAGGGGCGCCAACCTCACGGACGCCAACCTCACGGGCGCCAACCTCACGCGCGCCAACCTCACGGGCGCCAACCTCACGCGCGCCAACCTCAGGGGCGCCAACCTCAGGGGCGCCAACCTAGATTTTTCAGCCTTCCCACTATGGTGCGGCGGGACGAGATTTACCGCGGACGACAGTCTGGTGGCCCAAGTCCTCGCGCACCTCTGCTCGCTCCAAGTGT
>CAIQQM010000104.1 GCA_903873945.1 uncultured Verrucomicrobiota bacterium | reverse complement strand
TCGATATTCGTGGCGAGAATATGCTCGGTACCGCCCCGGCCGATCATCTTGCGGCAGAGTTGGGTGCGTCGCGGAAGGATGGCCTGAATCATGGCCTTCTCCTCGCTGGGCACGAGTTTGACGGCGACCCAATCCCCGACCTTGGGAAGGTTTGAATTGGAGCGGCGTGCGTCGTGGAAGCACTTGCCGGTGACTTGCGCGAGGAGTTCCGCATCAGCGGTCCAGACGCGGAAGAAATGTTTATCCTCCACCGCCACGCGGGCCGGAACCAGACCCTTGGCATGGTGGGGCGCGAACTGCTGGTCGAGGTCAGCATTCCAGCCCAGCTTCGTCAGGTCCATAGTGGCGCGCTGATTGAATCATTCATGGCCTACAGCTTACGCCCGAGCCTGGCTCCCACGAAGGCTGAAGTTGGAGAAACGAGGCGAGCGGCGGACGGCGGTGATCCACCAGGGCAATTTTAGGAGGAGCTGGCCGAAGGATTCGTTTTGGCGACGCATAGGTTACTTAGTAAGACGCGTGAGTTGTTCCACAATCTGTACCATGCCGAGGGTGTCCAGGCCGCAGTATTCTTCGAGGTCGCGGCGGCGTTCGGCGGCGGTCACGTCACCGAAGGTCACGCGGAGAAATTCGCGGCTGGCCGCGCCGCCTTCCTAGATCGCGAGTTTGTCGTAGCCCTGGCCGGTCAGAGCCGGCAGAACGGCTTTCATGGAGGCGCTGCCGTTTTGCTGCGGGTGGTAGTAGCGGAAGCCGCGAAAGGGCAACAGCAGGTCAACAATCCGCGGAGTAACCTTTCGCAACCACGGTTTGAACTCCGGTAGCAACTCGCAACATTCCGTCAGGCGGCTGGTTTCGAAGCTGGCGTTGTAGGCCACCACCGAGCCGGGTTCCGGCAGGACGGCGCGGAGCTGGCGCATGAATTCCGGGCGCGGATCTGCCGTGCCTTCGGCCAAAAACGAGTGATGCTCCGGGCGGGCGTTCGCGGAGCGGAGAACGTGCAGGGAGAATTGAAATGGCACCTGCTGGTAGGGACTGACGCCGTCAAACAGGGGAATCGCCGTGCCGATGGTCTCAAAATCCAAGTAGCTGACGGGATATTCGAGTTGGCCGAGAAACACGGCGAGCGCGGGGCGGTCAATGTGAGGCTGGCCAGCGAGCAAGGCGGCGCGCTGGATAGCCTGATTATCGGTGAGCGTGACGTCGGCGGGAATGTCCGCCAATTTCCGGATGCCCTGCTGGAGCAGCGAGAAACATTTCGCGCCGCCGCGGTAGAGGGTGAAGACGCTGGCCTCTGGCAGGAACGACCAACAGTGGTCGTGCAGCGCGCAGGTGTAGGGGTTGTCGCAGTGCGGGCCGATCTGGATTTCGGGACACGACTTGGCGCCGATGACGCGCTGCATGGCGGAGATCTGTTCCTCGATGTCGCGGCTTAAGGCAGTGACAGGCTGGGTGACATCTTCGAGGGTGAAGAATTTCTGCGGGTTAACCGGGCCTTGCCGGACAAATTCGCCATTGATGTGGGCGAGGAAACATTTGCGGAGTTTGATGCCCGCGCCGGTGAGCACGAACGCCTGAAAGGCGATGTCGGGCAGATGGACATCCTCCTTTAGCTGTGTGGTGGATTTGACTTCGACCAAATCCCAGGCATTGCCGGCGACCGGCACGAGGATGTCCGCACGGGCATAGCCGCCGCGGAAAGCGAAGGCGGCTTCATACAGAGGCCGGCGCGACTGAATGGCCTTTTGGGTTTCGGCCATGACTTCGCTGGGATTGATAATGCGGGGCGCGACCACGATGCCGCCTGGGAAAAGTTGATGCGCCAGTTCGCCGACCTCCGTGCCCTGGTCAAAGACGGCCTGGGTTGCTTCGTCGGGGGCGGGAATCTGGTCTTTGGCGTTGTAGCGGAACCAGAGGAGCTTGGAACATTGCCGCCCCATGAGGAAGGTGGACTTGGAGAGACCTGGCAGGTGGGAGGGTGGCATGGGGCAAGAGCAGAGATTAGAGGCCGGTTTTCAAGGTGCTTTCCCTACTCCTTTAGGGAATGTTTTGTCAGCGGGCATGGGGGAGGTTAGCGAGGATGCGGGCCGCAGTCCAAGGAGGAAAAAAGGCAGGGAAACTGGGCACAAGTTGTGTGGGCGGCAGCGAACGAATCTAGTTTGGCCTTGGGATAGTCTTGTTGGTAGGGTTCTCAACACGGATGGATCGCGAAACAATCAATTATTACAACGGGCATAACCGCAGGACCGGGCCCGTTCGGCCCAGGCGTAGCGATAGCTGTGCAACGAGACACCCGCAACCCTTGCCAGGCGGCAACGGCGAATAAACGCCTTCCCGCGATCCGCTTGTTTCCAGAGAGCAATCATCGGAAAGAGGAAGCCCGTCTTCGGCCGGGATTGAAGAATTTCAGCCACAGTGTCTCCGAAGTGAATCAGAGAGATGGAGCCCGTTTTCCGGCGGGCGTAGGAAATTGTCCGGCTCGTCCAATCAACGTCCCGGGCACGCAACGTGGCCATGTCTGTCTGGGAACCACCCAGGGACCACAAGAGCTGATAAAACGCGCGCCACTCAGGGTTGGTTTCCGCGGCGAGGATTTTTTCATGCTCTTCGCACGTAATGGCGCGCTTCTCCTTGAACTTGACGACCGGCCAGCGTTTTTTGGCCAGGATCGGCCACGGCAGCCAGTTCATGTCCAGGGCGAAACTGTGAATTCGCCGCAAGTAGGAATTCGTGGACACCCCTCCCGGTTCGAGCACGCGCAGGAAGTGTTCGGCGCGGGTTTCCAGCACGATCAGCTTGCGAATGGTGTCGAAGGCTTTGGATTTGACGGCCGTTTCCCACCGCTCGCGCGTGCTCCCGCTCTTGAGTTTGGGAATCTCGTCCATGACGTCTTGCCAGGTGCGCCCGGCAATCTGCGGATCGCTGGCCGTGAGATAGGCGCGGGCGATTTGACGATTGAGGATGGGCTGACGCAGGGATTCGTTCCTGGCGTGCAACAACGCCCGGGCTTCGTCTTTGTCCCGGGTGCGCAAGCTGAGTTGCTTGTGGTTTTCAGTGTCTTCGGAGTAGAAAACACCCCCTCGACGGAACAGGATAAACTGCGGTTTCATAATTCAGTTTCTGAATCATGATCCAGTCCGACTGACTCGCAGTAACGCGAGTTGGGCGAGTTTCAGTAAAGTTCTGCCGAATTGAGGTGAATGGCATGCCAACCGCCGATTCACTGACAGTTTCACTGACAGTGGCCGTTTCTGACCGCCTAACTCCTTACTTCACAACAGGTAGAGAAGTGGAGCCAACGGTCAGAATTGAACTGACGACCCGCGCTTTACGAAAGCGCTGCTCTACCAACTGAGCTACGTTGGCACCGGCGCAATCCTTCCATGTCGCCCCGGGCCTTGTCAAGCTTGGTGGCCTACCTATCGGCCACGGCAGCACGAGCTAACTGCACCTTTTTCGTAGGAATATAATTTGCAGCAAACTCGCGCCGGAACTCCGCAAAGGTGCCAGCCAAGATAGACGCGCGCATGTCCGCCATTACTTTCAGATACATATAGGTGTTGTGCACACTGAGCATGCGCAGGCCGAGGATTTCTCCGACGTTGAGGAGGTGGCGCAAATAAGCGCGGGTGAAGTGGCGGCAGGCAAAACAATCGCATCCTTCTTCAATGGGCCGGAAATCGGCCTTGCAAGCGCCACCCTTGATGCTGACGCTGCCTTTGCTGGTAAAAGCGGTGCCGTTGCGGGCGACGCGCGTGGGCAACACACAATCGAACATATCCACGCCACGCGCGACCAATTCGACCATTTGGGCGGGAGTGCCAAGCCCCATCGCGTAACGCGGCTTGTTCGCGGGCAAAAAAGGCTCGGTCATTTCGACGGCGTGCATCATTTCGGGCTCCGGTTCGCCGACGCTAACGCCGCCAATCGCATAGCCGTCGAATTTGATCGCGACGAGGGTCCGAGCGCATTCTTCACGCAAAGCCGCATTGGTCCCGCCTTGCACGATGCCAAAAACCATTTGACCCGGCGCGCGAGGTTGCTCACGACATTCCGCGGCCCAACGGGTGGTTCTCTCGACCGCAGCGCGCAACTCGCGCAGGGTGCTGGTGTGAGGTGGGCAATCATCGAATGCCATTGCGATATCCGAGCCCAGGACATTCTGAATGGCCATGGCCTCTTTGGGCCCGAGAAAGAGCAGCGAGCCGTCCAAGTGCGACCGGAATTCAACACCGTGCGGCTGGATTTTGCGAATCGTAGCGAGGCTGAAGACCTGGAACCCACCACTATCGGTCAGGATGGGCGCCGGCCAATTGATGAAGCGATGCAGTCCCCCAGCGGCCCGGATAATATCGAGGCCGGGACGGATATTGAGGTGATAAGTATTGCCGAGAATGATTTGCGCGCCCATTTCGCGAAGCTCGCGGGGGTCAAGGGCCTTGACGCTGCCCTGAGTGCCCACCGACATGAAGACGGGGGTATCAATGACGCCGCGCGTCGTCGTCAGGCGGCCCAGGCGCGCTTTAGAGGAACCATCGGTTTTGAGCAACTCAAACATGCGGGGAGAGGTTCAACGACCTCAGGTTCGGGCTCAACTGAAAAGTTGCAGGAAGAGAGACGGGGAACCCGGAAGTTAACAAGGTTCCCGGGGTCAGGGACCTCCGGCAAAGCCAGAGGCTTGACGGAGGTGGAGCGGCTCCAAGCCGCACGGCCCTTCGGACGTCAACTCGCGCCATGATGGCAGACCCACAGGAGCAGAGCGTCGCAATCAATTTGAGTTTTGTGTTTGCCCGCCCTCATCCTAACCTTCTCCCCCGAGGAGAAGGAATAGCCATCGCATGCCTTTCATTTTAGGCATGACCCCCTGCCAATGCCGTCACTAACATATTTGTTTCTTGTTTTGGCCCGCCCTCATCCTGACCTTCCCCCAGGAGAAGGAACAGGCATTAAGCGCCCTGTCGCATTTATCAGCGCCCGGACGACACATTTCCGGAACTGTCAAACTTTGCGAGTCCTTCGGCAGAGCCAGAGGGTTTCTCTGTTGGACTAAATTCGAGCTTTTGCGCGCAATTCAACCCGCGCCCCCTCCCGAGCCGCTTCGATTCGGAGCGCACCATTCCTTGAGGCAACGAGCTGGCGGGCGTGGGAAACCATTTGGGAGATCTTCGCGTCGTCGTGATTGGGGTCGTGGTGAAAGAGAAAGAGCTGTTTGACCCCGGCCTCGAGAGCCAGCATCACAACGTCGTCCAAACAACCGTGACCCCAGCCGACATGCTGCTTGTATTCCTCACGGTCGTATTGCGTATCCATGATCAACACGTCAGTGTCCCGGAGAAAATCGATCATTTCCCGGTTCTCACTTCGTAAGAATTCCAAAGCGTTCGTCTTGGCAACATTCGGCGCCTGAGGCGCGGTTTTCCGTCCGGGCCGCAACTCGTTATCGGGAAAGAATGCGACTGAACCATCAGACGCAAACAACCGATAGCCGACGCAAATCCCGGGATGGTTGACCAAACATGCCTGAACCCGAACGGGGCCGATGTTAAAACTCATTTCCTTAAGTTCCTCGATCCGAACGTTGGCGGGCACTTCGCGCAAGCCAATGGGGAAGAACGGGCTTTCCATCTGACTGGACAACACATTTTCCAAGCCATGCCGCGCGCCTTCGTAACCGAGGATATGCAAATGGTTCTGAGGTTTGTAAACCGGCAGGAAAAACGGCAGGCCCTGAATATGGTCCCAATGGGTGTGGGTGAGAAGCAACGTCACATCCAGAGACCGATCTCCGAACTCAGCCGTCAACTCCTGTCCGAGAAGGCGCAGGCCCGTACCGGCATCCAGGATAATGATTTGGCCATCCGCGCGGATTTCGACACAGGATGTATTGCCGCCATACTGAACTGTAGAGGGGCCTGGAGTTGGAATGGAGCCACGCACACCCCAAAAACTCACACGGGTCGGGGCTGAAGAAAGCGAGACCTGTTTGGCAGACGCTATTTCGGCCAGCCCGGTTTTGCCAAGGATTGCCGCCGTTTTCATGGGCGCGTAGTGTTTACAGGGTTAAATGATAGTGAATCCGGGAAAGAATTAAAGCCCAAAAAGGCTCGGTTGGACGACCGACTTGACTCAAGTTAGATGTTACCCGGGGTGGGAGGTGGACGAGGGGTCTGCCGGAACGTTGACTCATATTCATGGTTACCGAAGCCCTGACTATGAGTTTATCGTCCAAACGCGAGTATCTCGTCAAGATCCACGGTCGTTATCAACGGGCTGGGCCGGGTGGCGGAAAGTCCTTTGCGCGGATACCGAACGCGCGCGCAGTTCATGGTCGCGGTGGTTGCTGGTGGTGACCTGGGCGCAACCTCATGGTTTGCCATCATCTCGCATCTTGCGCGCGATAATATCAAGCGAACTCGCAACTCGCTCATGCGCACTAACGAACCGACCCAAAAGCCGCAAGATGTAAATGATGACTCCTATGACGCAAGCGGCATAGACCAATGGAAACAACCCTGAGAGAATTGCCATATTTTATTTTGTGTTGTGTTTTGTGTGATGCGTGATGTCGTCTAATGCACAGGTGAGGCACAGCCACCGGAGGCTGACTCACGCTGGCAACGTTGATATCTAAATCTCATCTGAAGGCCTATGCTGAACGCGCGGCGGCTGTGGCTTCAAGCGCTTTGGGCATACAACAATCAATCATCTGCTTGTCATCTCCGTGCTCTTGCTTTTCGGAAAATGAAAAATGCCAGAAATATCAAAGCCGCTGGAATCAAAAACTGCAATGGTGACAAGCCTCCTTGGTTAAGCAGCGACATCACTCCCAAAAAGCCAAAGAATCCGATAACAATGGCAACCAGATAAAAGATGATCTTCATAAAATGGTCGTGCGCCTATATGCCTAACGCGAGGCGACTGCCTCCGGCGCTTCCTGTCTCTTCATCCAAAGAAAAATCAAAGCTATACCATGCCAAAGCAACACCGACCCGGCCCACGCCCATTCCAACACCGCTTGCCAAAAAATATGCGGGCGATACGAATCAAACCGCTGGCTTAAAATGGGGGACGAGATGGGAGGAGAATTGACGATGGCTCTGAAATCTTTTACCAGGGCCGCTTGCGTGTGGCTCGGGCAAATCGAAACCTCCAAAAACGTGAGATACACAAGCCCAGACACGATCCCAGCAAGTGCCATCAGGCACGACACCGGGTCATTGCGACGGCGATAAAATAACATCGTGAACAACGTAATGCCTACCGTCCATCCCAGAAAGATCACTTGTGCGAACGCCATGTGTATTTTGAAGAATCGCCCGAATAAATAAGGAGCATGAAGAACATCTTGTCTCAGACCAAACATTCCGAGGCCACTAAGTGCCAAACCACCCAGACAACCAAAGCTCGCGGCGGCATATCCCAAACGTGTTCGCAAGTGTGCGCCCAGCGCGTAATTGGTCGGCAGTAACATCAAGCCACCGATCATCACTGCTCCATTGAACAGCCACGTCAACGGTGATGCATAAGGAAACCCCAATTCGGAGATCATGTGATTCCGACAGGAATAAGGCAGCAGTGCACTATTGTGGTTGAAGGAATCGATAGCGAAAGAGATGCCGATGAGCAACAAAACTACGCCGGTAAAGGCGGTAAACGTAGCGAGTAGCGTCAATCGCGGCACAGATTCAAAAGTATTTGCCTTCACGCTCGTGTTGTTAGCGCCTACGCACACCTGCGGCACAGCCGCCGGAGGCTGACTCACGCTGGCAATGTTGATGTTTAAGTTGCATCCGACAGCGTATGCTCAGGGCGCGGCCAGTTGGCTGAGCCTTTCGGATGTTTCATTCAGTGACGATTGATTGACC
>CAIQQM010000103.1 GCA_903873945.1 uncultured Verrucomicrobiota bacterium | reverse complement strand
GAATTCTGAACATATTTGCCGGTAAGCGACAGATGGGTGTTGCCCACGTCCAAAGCGGCTGTGACATTCGAGGCTAGGACCACATTTCCGGTAATGATCCCGCCGGTATTATTAACCGCCGTCGTCCCGGCATCGATCTGGATCGCCGCCACCCCGCCTACCCCGCCCGTCGTAGAAATAGTTCCCGTATTCGTTATGCTATTGGTACCGCTCTTGAAATGGACCCCGTAGGCATATCCGGAGATGACGCCGCTATTGGTTATCTCGGTATTGCCGGCATCCACTTCTACGGCCGTGCTGGCGCTGGCGAGGTCGCTTGAGATACTTCCCGAATTGATGAGAATGTTCTTGCCGCCCACAATGGCGCCATAGGTCGTGTCTCCCAAAAAAAGCAGCGCCACATTCGACGTACCGGCCATCCCGGTTTTTCCGGCAGAAGCGTCCTTTAATTTATTATCCGTCGCGCCGCTGATCGTGCCGTTATTGGTCACGGTATAATTGGGCGACCAGACCAGGATCCCCTGCCCGCCTGAGACCGTGGCGGCGCCGGCGATGACGATCTGGTTCGGCGACACAGCGTCGGTGCTGGTTTCGGACTGAAAAGCGTTACCCGCCCAGATCGTGTCGCAATTTCCGGTGACATTGAAACTGCCGAAGCCGTTACCGAACTGCGCGTCACCGTCCGTGCTGAATACACCGCCCTTATTTTTGGTGTAATAATAAGATTGCGGTGAGTAGATCCCGATGATCTTCACCGCCGTACCCCCCAGAATAATAAATTCACTGGGTCCCTGAACGGTATTGAGATCCACGCTGCTGTGCCCCCAGTAATAAGTGTAGCCAAGCTCGGTCCAGGGAAAAGTCCCCCCGAGCAAAGCCGAAGTTTGCCAGTTTTTCAAATAAGTCTGAACATTGTCAAAAACCGTGGCACTTTATGTCCCCGGGATTCACCGGCGTAAAAGTCGCGTGATAGGTGTAATCCGTGTTCGCGGTGGAATAACTTTTGATGTCGAGCAGATTGGTCGGCCGGATCAGATTATTGTTATTCGGAAGCACGCCGTATTCCACGATCGCGGTATGCGTTCCTGCTCCGCCCATCCCCAGGCCTTTTTCCACCGTCGTCACCAAACTGGCGGCAGACCCAACGTTCGTGTTGATGAAATGAGTGACATCATTGCCGGTAGTGACCCAGGTAGCGGCTGTCGAAGCACCTCCAAAAGTCGTGTAGGCTCCCACCCCGTAATTCAACGCGCCGCCTGCGGACTCATAATAGCCTACATTGGTCACGGTCCTGACGACCAGGTAATTCGTCCCGCCTCCGAAGCTATGATTGTATGTCAGGCCAAAATCCGGGTTCTCGAGCGCGGGGGTTCCCTGGATGGTAATGATCGCTGCATTTCCCCGCGCGGGATAATCGGGAACAAAAGCGTTGGTGCCGGAGACGTTCTGAATGTTGAGCAGGGCGTTAGCGATCGCCTGGGGATAGGTCTCGTCCACGGCTTCTGCCCTGGAAGTCGTCATCGCTGAAAAAATAAAGGAGAGGGCAACGAACAAAGCGATGCGCTTTTGGAGTTTCACCGACTCTCCTCTGTTTTTCCGTCAGGCGTTCAGCCACAGTTTCAAAATTCAGAAGTGAACGCCGCAAAATGCCGGCAGGCGAAAAGGATTCCGGCAGTTCAATTTAAAAACATCTCTGAGGGTCCTATTTTTTACCGGGATCAGCCTTCACACCTAACTGGGCCAGCACCACGGCGAGCTCCGTCCCGGAAACGCCGCGCACAGTGCGCACGGCCTCCGCCGGATTTTTCTCTCCCTGCGCGAGAGCGGCTTTTAACTCCGTCAAGTACAGAGCGTCTTCACTGCCCGGCTTCGCCGCGGCGAGTTTATCGGAGACGCGCTTCGCGCCTTCTTTGCAACGCTCACCGAGTCCGGCAAAAACAGGATCTTTGCTATCGGCGGAAAGCGGGGGGGCTTTTAAGGCGCTCTCACGATCGGCGAACAACTCTTTGGCGAGACCGCCGAGGTTGAGATTCCCCTGGTCTCCGCCGGAGCTTCCCTGCACGACGTCAGCGGCTTTCGCCGGCGGCGCCATCGTCGCGACAAGTCCCGGCGACACCTGGGAGATGGTCGTGAGCGCCGCGTCATTGCCGGCCTTGTAGGCTTTGATCTGAGCACGGAGCTTGTACCCCTCGTCGGAATCTCCGGCAGCCTTCGCCTGCG
>CAIQQM010000102.1 GCA_903873945.1 uncultured Verrucomicrobiota bacterium | reverse complement strand
CCTCGGACGACAATTAGAATTCACCACTGACGACAATTAGAAATCACTAGTGAGCCGGTAAGATCGCGCACCGGTTTGGAGGGTTGGCCTTGTGGCCAGCCATGTTCGAGCCGGGCGAGATGATCACCAACAAACAATACCAACGGCTCATGAGTGAATACGAAAAGACCGGCAAGATAGTCGTCAGTGCGATGAAGGCAGATGTTCATCCTCAGACGGCGCGTAAATACCTGGAGGCGGTCCGGCCTCCGGCAGAACTACAAGCCCAGCACCTGTGGCGAACGCGGCCCGATCCGGTGGCCGGGATTTGGGAACGAGCCGAGCAAATGCTCCGCCAGGCTCCGGAGTTGGAGGCCAAGGAACTCTTCGAGTATCTGTGCGGGATGTCTGGGCCGGAGGCTGGGGTGCCGCCCACAGCCCTGCGCACGTTCCAACGGCGGGTGCTGGCTTGGCGTTTGCAGCACGGCCAGGATAAGGAAGTGTTTTTCGCCCAGGAGCATTTACCCGGCCGGGTGATGCAGTTGGACTGGACCAACGCCAATGAGCTGGGCGTGACGATTGCGGGCCGGCCCTTGGAGCATTTGCTGTGTCATTCGGTGCTGGCGTATTCGAACTGGGAGTGGGCCAGCCGCTGTCAATCGGAGTCGCTCCTGAGCCTGCGCCACGGACTGCAGGAGAGCTTGCAGCAACTGGGGGCGGCCCCGGAGCGGCTGCAGATTGACAACAGCAGCGCGGCGACCCACCGCGTGGGTTCGGGCGGGCGGGAGTTTAATCCCGACTTTCTGAGCTTGGTCCAGCATTACGGGATGAAGCCGCAAACCATCGGCATTGATTGCCCGGACCAGAACGGGGATGTGGAGTCGCAGAACGGCCATTTGAAGCGGCGGCTGAGGCAGCACTTATTGCTGCGCGGCTACCGGGACTTTGAAACGGTGGAGGGGTATGACGCCTTTGTCGTGAAGGTGTTGCACAAAGCCAATGACACGCGGCGCCCCCGCCTGGCGGAGGAGTTCAGAGTGATGCGGCCGTTGCCGCCCACGCGACTGAGCGAGTATGACGAGTTGAGTTGCCGGGTGAGCCAGCACAGCACGATCCGGGTCAAGAAGGTGACGTATTCGGTGCCGGCACGACTGATCGGCCAGGAGGTGCGCGTGCAAGTCTATGAGGGGCAGTTGAAGGTTTTCCACGGCCGAGAACTGCTCCTGAGTCTGGGGCGCGCTGCCGGGGATCGGGGTGCGGTCATTGATTACCGTCACCTCATCGAACATCTGCTGCGCAAGCCCGGGGCCTTTGCGCATTATGTGCATCGGGAGGAGTTGTTTCCGGCCAGTTCGTTTCGGCTGGCCTATGACCGGTTGGTCGCGGACCACGGGGAGCGGGCCGGTCGGTTGGAGTATTTGCATTTGCTCCGGCTGGCAGCGGAACTGGGCGAAGCGGCCATCAGCAGTCTGGTGGGTGAATGCAGTGGTCCGGCGCACCCGGGCAAGTGGCGGGTAGCGGATCTGCGGCGCTATTTGGGTATGACCCAACGGCCCACCGTGCCGGAACTGCAACTCCAGCCGGAGCTGACCAGTTATGATGCGCTCTTAAGCGGGGAGGTGACTCATGTCGGCTGATTCCTTGGGACTGCTGTTGAAGGCGTTTTGTCTGCCGACGATGGCGGAGATTTACGAGCGGGTGGTGCAGGAGGCCGAGCAACAAGGTTGGGGCTACCGCCAGTTCCTCCAACACTTGTGCGAAGCTGAGGCGCAAGACCGGGCGGAGCGCAAACTGGAACGGCTCCTGAAGCAATCGGGGCTGCCCAGAGGCAAAACCCTGGGCAGTTTGGAGGAAGCCAAGCTGCCGGCCAAAGTGCGGCGCGTCTGGCCCAGTCTGCTGGATGGGGGCTTTGTGCTGCGGGCCGAGAACGTGATCGCCCTGGGTTTACCGGGCCGAGGCAAAAGCCACTTTCTGGCGGCGCTGGGGCAAGAACTGATCCTGCGGCACAAGTATGCCGTGCTGTTCACGCCGACCTTCAAGCTGGTCCAGCAACTATTGACCGCCAAGCGCGAGCTGCGGCTGGAAGGGATGCTGCGCAAGCTGGACCAGTTTGACGCCGTCATTTTGGACGACTTGGGCTACGTCCAGCAGGACCGGGAAGAAATGGAAGTGCTGTTCACGTTTTTGGCCGAACGCTACGAACGGCGGAGCGTGCTCCTGAGCAGCAATCTG
>CAIQQM010000101.1 GCA_903873945.1 uncultured Verrucomicrobiota bacterium | reverse complement strand
TTTCCTCGTCCAAGATGCGACTGTAGCCCCCTGGTTCAGAACCGGTGACGGCTTTTCGGCGTGCAGATTCTCCATGGACCCGTTCCGAACAGCAAAGGCGGTGAGCGCATTCGCTTCGTCACGCAGCGCGCACTCACCCTCAAAGCTCGCGCAGTTGACGCTCATCAACTGGTGCTCGGCCTGAACCACTTCTTCGTCTGAGGTCAGCGACGGACAGGCCTTCAAGAATGCGCTCTTGCCACAACGTCCCTGCCCGCACTGGCCCTGGTGTAAGTGACGGCATCTGCTTCGGTGTCGTCAATCTGTCGTATGAAGAGCCGGTTCACGCGAAGATAACGGCCTCCGACCACGAGGTCTTTTGGCTCGAGTCGTTTCGGGTCTGACATATTCTCTGCAGCATTCATTTGACAAAAGCACCAGCGGCTTCAGCCGCGAGATGTTCAAGAGCCCCTGTGGGTAGCGAAAACTTCGTAGCCGACCGAAGAAGTTGATTTTCCAAGGACTGCACACCAAGGTTTTGCCGGCCATGTTCAACCTCCTTGCGACCATCCCACGGGTCCTGTTCTCTGGATTTCAATCTCGCCGCCAACTCACGCTGGAGAATTTGGCGCTCCGCCACCAACTCGTCGTGCTGCAGCGCTCCGTCCCAAGGCCCAAACTCACGGGGGCCGACCGGTTTCTGTGGGTACTGCTGCTGCGCTGCTGGTCCGGGTGGCAGCGGATGCTGCTAATCATTGAGCCGCGCACCGTCGTGGCTTGGCATCGGGCAGGATTCCGCTGCTTCTGGCGTTGGGAATCGCGATCGAGTACAGGAAGACCGCCGCTGCATCGTGACCTGGTCTGCCTTATCCGGCGCATGTGGCAGGCCAATCCCACCTGGGGCAGCCGGCGCATCCAGGCGGAACTGGCTAAACTGGGCATTGAGGTCTCCGATTCCACCATCCGCAAGTACCGCCCTAAAAGCCGACGTTCGCCCTCACCCCAGACCTGGAAAACCTTCCTTCAAAACCATGCCCAAGCCTTGATCGCCGTGGATTTCTTTGCCGTCCCAACCGCCACCTTCCGTGTGCTGTATGTCTTTTTGGTTCTGACCCATGAGCGTCGCCAAGTCCTGCATTTCAATATCACGGAAGCGCCCTCGGCTCTCTGGACGGCTCAGCAAATGGTCGAAGCTTTTCCCTACACTATCCCGCCGCGTTATCTGCTCCGAGATCGGGATGCCATCTCTGGCGCGGATTTCACGCGTCGAGTCCAGGGCCTGGGCTTGGAACAAAAGCTCATTGCCCCTCGGTCTCCGTGGCAAAATCCCATGGTCGAACGAGTCATCGGCTCGATTCGCCGTGAGTGTTTAGACCACGTCATTGTCCTCAATGCGCGACACCTGCGCCACATCCTCTCCGATTATCGAGCTTATTATCACGAACATCGGACTCACAGGTCCCTCGACCAGGATTGTCCGTTCTCTCGACCCATCGAACCGCCGGATAAGGGCAACATTATCGAACTGCCCTTGTTGGGCGGATTGCATCACCGTTACACTCGCCAGGCCGCGTGAGGTTGCTGCCTGCCCCATCACCAAAGGCTTCGACTGGGATTTGGGATCACTCCTGGTCTTCCGAAGGACGATTCCGATCCCATAGTCCCAGGACGTCCAGATCATGGTCCAAGCCGGGGGGGGTCACCTCCCGCGCCACCGAATCGCCCTCCAACCCCGCGCAGTGGCGCCAATTACAGCGCCATGGGGTTTTCGCTACCCACAGCAGCCTCCACCGAACCACTGCGCAGTTCGTCCTTCATTATCACGCCGAACGAAACCATCAAGGGCTGAGGAACAAAATCATCCGGCCCGAGTTCGGCGAATTCCCCATGAAGGGGCGAGGGGTGTCCGAGGCGCGTTTGAAGGTTGAGCCGCTACGGCGGCCTTGTGCGCTGGCCGAAGTCCGCCGGAACGGCCATTGGCGTGAGCTGTGGCATGGCGTTAGCGTCCGCAGAATTCGGATGTCTCTGCCGGCCAAGCCCAATGGCCAAATTCGCTGGACGGAAGGTGTTCTTCGCAGCACCAGT
>CAIQQM010000100.1 GCA_903873945.1 uncultured Verrucomicrobiota bacterium | reverse complement strand
GGGATCGGATGCTTCCGCAATCCACGGACGACTGGGCGCTCAGGTTGCACTCCTGCAGAGCCCTATCCTCCTAGCCGCAGGTTTACTCTACTCAGAAAAAAAGATTCTTCGCAACGTTCCCGTTGACAAACCACATACCTGTGAATCCGTGGCCAAGGATTCCTTCCTCATCTGTGCAATCTGTGGCCAAAATCCCGCGTTCCATCGGTGGCTGAGACTCTGTTTTCCCCTATTCTCTCCTGCCAGCCAACAAGAGAGGAATGATCAGCAGAGTCAAGGCTGTCGAAGTCAGGATGCCAAAAATCACCACGGTCGCGAACGACCTCTGCAATTCCGCGCCTTGACTGGTCGAAATCGCCATCGGGAGGAAGCCGACGCTGGCGACCAGAGCGGTCATGAGCACCGGGCGCAACCGCGTTTTTGCGCTGCGCAAGGCGGCCTGCGCCGACGCCACCCCCTGGGCGCGAAGCTCGTTGAAATACGTCATTAGGACCATTCCATTGAGAATGCTTAAGCCTCCCAGGGTGACGAATCCAATGGCGGCGGGCATCGTTAACGGCAGGCCGCACAACCAGAGACCGTAAACACCGCCGACCAGGGCGAACGGGAGGCCAAATGCGACCAGGGTGGTTTGTCTCCAATTCTTGAGCGCGCCATAGACCAGAGCCAGGCTGAGAAGAACGAACGCCGCGCTGGAGGCCAGCAGTCGCTGGCTGCCGGACTGCCAGTTCTTGTATGCGCCGCTGAATTCGAGGCGGCAGCCTTCCGGGAGCTTGACTTGATGTTGAATCGCTTCATGCGCCCGTGCAACAAACCCGACTACGTCTGCGCTTTGAACCGTGACCATGATAGCCTCGCGGCGGGAGGCCCGTTCGCGAGTAATGGCGCCGACCGCCTGCTTGTGTTCCCAATTCCCCAGGTTCCCCAACCCGATGAGCAGCGACCCGGTGCCAACGCGCACTGGAATATTATTCAACGTTGTGGGATTGGTGCGGCAGGATTCGGAGCTGCGCACGACCAACGGATAGAAGATGTCCCCTTCGTCAATACGCCCAACCTCGCGTCCGGCAAGAGCGATCGAAACCGCGCTGTTCACCTGGTCGCCAATGGCCAGGTACTTGCGCATTAGTTCAGGATCGGGGATGAATTCCATCATGTCGGTCCGTCCGGGCCGGTCAATAACGACCTCGCCCGCGCCCCGGACCTGTTTGACGACCTGAGCAACCTTGCCCGCCAGCAAGTCCAACTGATCGTAGTCCGGTCCGAACAACTTGATCGCCACATCGGTCCGCACGCCTTCGAGCGCTTCGTCGAAGCGCACGGCGATGGGTTGGTTAAGCGCCAACTCCTGGCCGGGCACGCTGCGTTCGATCACCGACTTGATGATTTGTCCCAAGTCGGATTTTGAGACTCTCCGCCCGTTGATTTGACGCCACTCCGCTCGGGGCCGAAAGCTGAGGTAAATGTCATTTTGATTCGCGCCCTGGGGATCAGTTGCAATCTCCGACATGCCGATGCGCGAAAAGAGGTCCTTGACCTCCGGCACCACCGCCCGGATGGCGCGTTCGGTTTGGATCTCCATTTCCAGGGATTTCGCGAGGCTGATTTGCGGCTCGCGTTGCACTTCGACCACCAGCCAGCCTTCGTCCAGGTAAGGGAGGAAATTGGCCCCCAATCGAGTCGAAAGATAACAGGCCCCTCCAGCAAGCATCAGGGCCAGGGCTAGAAACAACCACCGGAAGCGGCGGCAAGTCTGGAACAGCCGTTCATAAACCGAACGCAGAAAGTCCATAAACCGCGGCTCTTTGAGCGGGCCACTTGAGCCTAGTCCAATGGCGCACAGTGCCGGAACGAGCGTGAGAGTGAGCACAAGGGAGCTGATCAACAGCATGATTACAGATTGGGCCAGAGGCCGGAACATTCGTCCTTCCACTCCGCTCAGGGTGAGGATGGGAACATAGGCGCCGATGATCACTAGCATGCCGACCAGCATGGGTTTGCGCACCTGGCAGCAGGCCTCAATAATGATGGCCAGACGCGATTCCCGGCCTTCGGCCGTGCCAGGGCCGGGGATTGCGGCCAACCTTCGGGCGACGTTCTCCACCATGACGATGGCATCGTCCACCACGACGCCGAAATCAATCGCCCCGAGTGTCAGCAGGCTGCCCATGATGCCGAAAGCCGCCATGCCGCCAAGGCCTAGGGCAAACGACAGGACCAACAGGCAGGCGACAACCAGTGCTGCCCGCCAACTGCGAAGAAAAAGGAGTAACACGGCCAGCACCAATCCGCCGGCCATGGCGAGGTTGCGTCCCACGGTGTCAATGACACCATCAACGAGTTCAGCCCGGTCGTAGAGCGGCCGAAGCTCCATGTCCGACGGCAGACGGCTCTGAGCTTCGGCCAGAGCCAGGCGGAAGGATCGTGCGACCGCGTACGCGTTTTCCCCCGACAACATCATCGCTGTGCCTAACACGGCCTCCTGGCCGTTGAGCGTGGCGGTGCCGAGTCGGATATTCGAGCCGAGGCCGACGTTGGCCACGCTGCTCAACGGCGGGCCCAGCAGCGCCCAGGTAAGCTTGATGCAAAGATTGTTTAATTCGGTGATGGTCTGCGCCCGTGACCGGGAGCGAATCATAAACTGGCGTCCGTCCCGCTCCACTAGCGCGCCGCCCCCGACGGCCGTGTCCCGTTCAACGATGTTTGCGATGTCGCTGAGGTCCAGGCCAAGCTGAGCCGCGTTAAGCGGAGTCAGGGTGGCCGGGTCCACTTCCACAACCATTTGCTGGTCGTAACCGCCCGTCGTGTTTACTTCCGCAACACCCTTGACGGATTTCAGACAAGGTTTGACCACAAATTCCTGCGTTAGCTTCAATCGCCTCAGCCTCGCCTCGACCGAGTTGGTGGCCAGAGTGCTGTTGGCCTTATAAACGAGCGCATAGGTGAAGACTTCGCCGAGGCCGGAACTTGGCGGGGCCAGTTTCGGCACCAGTCCACGGGGCAGTTTATCAACCGAGTGGACAAGTCGCTCAGTCACCAATTGCCTTGCTCGATAGAGATCGGTTCCATCGGCAAATATCAGGCAGACCTGGGAAACACCAAAACGCGTGAGGGAGCGAACTTGCTCAAGGCCAGGAAGCCCGAACATCTCCAGTTCAATCGGTCGGGTGACGGACGATTCAATTTCCTCGGGTGATAGATCGGGAACACGGGTGAGCACCTGCACTTGCAGATTGCTGATGTCGGGCGTGACATCCAGCGAGAGACGAGCAGCGGCCCAGATTCCCCCAAAAACAATCACTATCGCAATCAGGATCGCGGCAGGCCAGTATTTGACCGACCGTTCGATGATTGCCCGCAGGAGGCGGTCAAAATCTCCCGGAGGTTTCGATCGATTGGTTTCTGATAGCTCTGCCACAATGCTGAAGGGCGGTTGTATTGGTCCGCGCTATGATCACACAACCGCCCGTTCTGACAAATTCAATTACGGCGAGGTAATGCGGTAGAACCGGGCCGTGTCGGTCGCGCCGGTGTCATCGTAGATGACCGCGCTTGTGCCGAAGGTGCCACTGCTCAGGATGTTCCAATTTGAGACCGGCTGCGTCAAAGTGGTGCTTTCGAGGACCTTGTAAGGCTGGTTCTGCGGCCCGCTGAAAGTGAGCCGGAGCGTCGTCGCGTTTAGCTTCTGGCCCGACACGGTCGGCGCCACCAGCGTGAACACATTGACTGTGGCGACATCGGAGTTTGCTGTGCCGCAAACGCCGCTCTGCACCACTGCGCGGTATTCATTCGTCTGCGTCAATGTGCCCGTCGGGAGCGGATTAGCCGTTGAGGCTATATCCGACCAACTGCTCCCGTCGGTCGAGGACTGCCATTTCACTATCACACCCGTCTGGCCGCTCAGCGTGATCGTCGTGCTGCCGCCACTCCCGCCATTATAGAGGGTCGAAGCGGTCGCTGTGGCCGTTCCACCAACGGACGCCGGGTTGACTGTCAAGGTGCCGGAGCCGGAAGCTGAACTGCAGTTATTGGCATCGCTCACCACCACGCTGTAAGTGCCGGCGACGGTCGCGCTGAAGCTGGCCGCATTGCCCGGGTTACTCGCGCCACCAGGCACGGTCCAGGCATAGGTATATGGTCCAGCACCACCGGCGGGCGTTGCCGTTATGCTCGCTGGCAAGTCGCTGGCGCAGACCGTTGGCGAGTTCACACTCACCGTCGGAATCGAATTGACCGTCAGAGCAAGCGCCGGTGAAGTGGATGCCGTCCCGCCGCAACTGGAGTTGATGTCCACGGTATAGTTAAGACTATTTGCGGACGTGGACGAAGCGATGGAGTAGGTGCTGCCGGTCGCGCCGGAAATGGCGGTGCCGTTTGTCTTCCACTGATACGTATATGGCGTCGAGCCACCGGTCGCATTGGCGGTAAGCGTTACCGGGGTGCCCGCGCATACGGTCGAGGCCGGCGAAGCTGTCGGCGTCAACGCCGCGGGCGATGAACAAGATGACACAGACGAAAACATGTCGCTCAAGTCATTGACGACGGCACTTCTTCCATCAACATAGTTGTAGCCCGTCCTTTGAGCATTCGTCTCTGTGGTGGGAATCGCATTGGTCTGAAAAGACAACCCGAAAATTTCATCCATCATTTTGAGAGTGGAGGAATGGTTCAGCGCCACGCTGCTGGCGTAGGCGTTGCCTTTGGCCAGCGGCGAAATGATGATGAAAGGAAGTGTGGTGTTCGTATCGTCGGTGCTTTCAGTTTCGTCCGTCCAGATGATGATGACGCCGTTGGACTGATACGCAGCCGACGCCATGATTTTCGGAATGGCGATGGAAAGGAAATTATCCCCTGCGGCTATGGCCGCCTGGTCACCGGAGTATTGGACGCCATGGTAAGTGAAGCTGGTTAAATAACTGTGCATCTCATTGTATAGGTCGGGAGTAATCCAGTTGTAACGGGCAACCGCATTGTTGGTAAGGTCTAGCCAAAACTGCGCCAAATTAGTGACGTTCTTATTCTGCGTGTCGGTATAGAACTCCATCGGGTTGTGCTTCACGGCATAACTATATTTATTTGAGCCGTTGTAGATGTTGGTGCCGCTCGGACGCGTTCCAGACGCGCTTTTGGTCGCCGCGGTGCTGTATTCTACATCTTCCTGATAGCTCTTCCAGGAAATGCCCGCGGCGGTCAACTGCGCGCAGAGATGATTCGTCGTGCTATACAGGTTGCCGTTCGACGTGCTCGGATCGACGTCCGTCTGCACCCCGAAATCCGTCCCGGCTTCCGACCAGATGTAATTCGGTTCGGACGGATGTTCGCCATTTATATTGACGCTGTAATACGCCGTGGCGTAGGAAACCTGCACCGCGTTAGTGTTGCCGGGCGTGGCCAGGCTGTTGAGGTAAGGCGCGGCTGGATTACCAAGAAGTTGTTGCGGAATGGCAGTCGGGTTCCCTTGCACCCAGTCGTGGTTCTCCAGCGGAATCAAAAAAACGGTCTTGATCTGGCTCGGAACAAAAGCGGCTTGCGCGGTTGTGATCCCAAAAGCGCTAGCTAGGAACGCGGCGGCCAGTGCGAAGTTTTTCAAGCGGAAGAGTTTCGTGGATTTTCGGTCGTTGATACTTGAGTGGCTGAGTGCAGCTTAATACGTCGTCAGATAATACCGTTCTCAGGGCCAAAAGCCACACAAGTTTTTGGGGCATGAGCAGAACAAACTTCTAATGGCCTTCATGCTTTAGCCCTTCTTCTTCCAGTCCTATTTAATCCGACCGATATCCGACCGGTCGGATTCCTCAAATCCATCTCATCTCCAATGGCTTGCAGATTTTTCAAAATCACAAATCCGACCGACCCGCGGGAACTGGGCATATGTATCCTATGAGTCCCATATCTCCTATCTTTTGTAATGCCAGTCCGAAATTGCACCAGCGCGCGCTCATAGTGGCCGCCCTTCTCCGCCATATTGGCCAGACCGGCGCGGTCGGGAGAGGGATCAGGGGAGAGGTGGCTGTCCTGAACAGTGCAGACCAATCCGTGTTTATGCGGGGCCGACGTTCGGCCCGCGTGAATCCGTGGCCAAGATCCCGTTGCACCACCTTGTAGCGATCGAGAACCAGCTTGTTGCCCCCAGTCTCACCCACCACCATCTCCACCGGGCCTCTGCGGACTTGGGCGTCGCCGTCAGGCTTTCCGGAAGAAATCTTTGATCACGCTCGCCACACGTTGGATCTGGGCCTCGGTCATTTCCGGGTAAATCGGCAAGCTCAGGCATTCACGTGCGGCCTTTTCGGCGACAGGAAAATCACCGGGTTTATAGCCAAGCGCCGCGTAACACTTCTGCAAGTGCAGCGGGAGCGGGTAATGCAATGCGCACCCGATCTTGTTTGATTCGAGGTGAGCCTTAAGGTCATCGCGGCGAGGATGGCGCACCACATAAAGATGCCAGGCGCTTTCGGCGTAATCGGCTTCACGTGGCAGTTGGAGCGGCGTGTCCGCCAGCAATTCGTGATAACGTTTCGCAACACGCTGGCGCTCGTGGGTCCAGGCGTCCAAATGTTTCAATTTCACGCCGAGCACGGCGCCTTGGATGCCTTCCATGCGATAGTTAAAGCCGACTTCGTCGTGGTAATAGCGCTGGGTCGAACCGTGTTCGCGAAGAGCGCGGGCGCGGGCGGCAAAGGCCGCGTTATTGGTCACCAGCGCTCCGCCTTCGCCGTAGGCGCCGAGGTTCTTGCCCGGATAAAAGCTGAAGCAGGACATTTCACCAAAAGTGCCGACGACCTTGCCCTTGTATTTGGCGCCATGTGCCTGGGCGGCATCCTCGACGAGCGGGAGCTTGTGCTTGCGGCAAATCTTCAACAACGGATCAAGGTCCACGGGGTGGCCATAAAGATGCACGGGCAAAACGGCCTTTGTGCGCGGAGTGATGGCCCGTTCGACCTCCTTGGGGTCGAGATTGAACGTGGCGTCATCAATGTCCACATAAACCGGTTTTGCATTGACGTAGGAAATCGCCCAACTGGTCGCGACGAATGTGCATGGGGTTGTGATCACCTCGTCTCCGGGGCCGACATCGAGCAACTTCATCGCCACGTGCAGGGCCGAGGTGCCGCTGTTGAAACCGACGCAATGGGCCGCGCCGCAGTAGCGGGCGAAATCCTTCTCAAACTGAACGACATCCGGGCCAAGACAAAAAGAGCAGTTGTCGAGCGCGTGGGCGATGACAGCGTCAATTTCCTTGCGGATGGGGCGCATCTGCGTGGGAAGATCAAGGTACGGAACCTGCGCGGGATTGTCAGTCGGGGTGCCCATTTCTCAATAAGCGTAATCAAGGCTTGGGCGGAAAGGCAACAAAAATTCCCACTGGGCGAGCGCTCCAAAGACCCGGTTTTAGGGCTAATCCGGGTTGTTTTTGAGCCACACGACCACCTTCGACTGCCACAGATTCCAGTCGGTCCCGTAATCCTGTTCGAGAAACACTGTCAGCAGTTCCTTGGCTTCTCCGGCCTTGGGGTTTTTGGGGTCGCGGGCCACGTCCAACAGGGTGGGCAGTTTCAAGCTGTTAGGCCGATTCAAAGTATCGGCAATCAGGACATCGAGCACAGGTTCTGGGAGTGTGGCATTGGTGAGAAGGTTCTCCAAAGACGCGTAATCCTGGTCGGGCAGAAGGTTGGAGATATGGTGTGCCACCTCGACCTGGCCGTCCTCAGGCAGGCGCGGGAGCAACTCCAGCATCTGTTTCGCTTTATCCGCTTCCTTGCCATCGGAGGTCAGGACGCCATCCACCCTTGCTTCCCACTGGACAATTAGGTTCGTGGAAGTTGCAGAGAGGGCAACTTCATTGGTGAGAGATGCAGTTGCGCGGTTTTTGGAAAGCCGGCGGAAAAAGGAAGAATTGCCGGTTTTGGCCGGAGTTTGCGCGGTTGGGACGGGTGGCGTTTCAAAGGTGTCCCCGGAAGGCTGGCTCCCGGGCTGTGCGCGTCTGCTGCCGCCCCACCACAGGGCAATGCCAACAAGCACGACGCCCAGAAGGCCCCCCACCAGTTTCCAAAGTCTGTTCATGTCCGGAACATTCCCACCACGCTGGCATTGTCTTTAGTTTGCCGTCGCAATCAATCCTTTTGCTTTTCGAGTAAAACTCCAGCAAGGCGGGAAAGTTGCGCTTGCCGTGTTCCGGCAAAACCGATATCTCGTTCGCATGGAGTCCCGCGAGGCGTTGGTGGCGTTGAACCTTATCGAGCATGTCGGCCCGGTGCGGGTGCGGCAACTGCTTGAGCATTTCGGCGACGCCCCGGCGATTCTGAAAGCTTCTCGACAGCAGTTGCTTCAGGTCAGGGGTGTCGGCGAGGATACCGCTGAAGCCGTTGCCAACTGGGAGAAAACCATTGAACTGAACGCGGAATTGAAACGCATCGCGGATTCCGGTTGCCGAATTGTGACCCAGGCGGATCCGGACTACCCCGAGCTTCTGAAGCAAATATACGATCCGCCCGTGGTGCTATATGTGAAAGGCGAATTGCTGCCGAAAGACAAGAACGCGGTGGCAATGGTCGGCTCGCGCATGACGACGCATTATGGGATCGAGGTTGCCCGCAAGCTGGCGTATCAGCTTGCCTACGTCGGGGTCACCGTCGTGAGCGGTGGCGCGCGCGGCATTGACTCGGCGGCGCATCAGGGAGCTTTGAGTGCGAAAGGCCGAACGGTTGCGGTGCTCGGCACGGGCATCAACATCGTCACGCCACCTGAAAACGCGGAGCTTTTTGAGCGCATCGCGGCGAGCGGTGCTGTGGTCACGCAGTTTCCTTTCAATTGCCCGCCGGACAAGCAATCCTTTCCTATCCGCAACCGGATCGTTGCGGGCATGACCCTTGGCACGGTGGTGGTCGAGGCCAGCCTTACCAGCGGGGCCTTGATCACCGCCAACTTCGCTACCGAATACGGCCGCCAGGTTTTTGCTGTGCCGGGCCGCATCGATTCTCCCCGCAGCAAAGGTTGCCACGAGTTGATCAAAAAGGGCGCGAAACTTTGCGAGAGCGCCGAAGACATTCTCAGTGAGTTCGAGTACCTGTTCCCGGCCAGCAATCGGCCGCCGGCGACCGCCGAAGCCGGCACCTTGCCCGCCATCGAGCTTTCCGAGAACGAACAAAAGGTTTACGACGCGCTTGACGGTGAGGAACTCAGCATCGACGAGGTCATTCGTGCGAGTGGTTTGCCGAGTTCGGCTGTGTCCGTGGGGCTGTTGAGCCTGGAGATGAAACGCCTGATTCGCCAGTTGCCCGGGAAGGTGTTCGTCAGAAATGCTTGAGGGGAAGCCGCGGCGATCGCCGCGCTCCAAAACTCCCCGGGACCTAAACCCCCTTCGTGGTTCGAGAAGTCACGACCCCGCTTTCAGAACGGCTGCGCCTCAGCCCTCGCCGTTGCGCTTGCCGTTCTTCCAAAGCGTGAAACCCTTAAGGATGGAACCGCCGACAAACTCGCGCAGAATCGAATTGTCCGGGATCAGGTCCTCTCCGATCGGCAGGAACCACTGCAAGAAGGTCAGCAGCCGTTTCGCCTCGATATACTCGGGCGTGCCGAAGACCACTTGTCGCAGCAGCGGCTCCGCCACCATGCGGATCGCGGAGAGCTCGTACACCAGAGCCGAGTTAAACATTTCATCCGCGTTTTCCTGGTAAGGAAAGATGTGCTTTTTCTCGCCCAGCCCCACCGAATCCCAGCGTCCAATCGTCTGTTGCGCGCTATAACCGCGATCCCGGGCGTCGCGGACGATGCGTCGCAGCAAGCGGGTGTCCGTGGTGGAAATCCGGTTTTGGCGGTCCAGGTTCAATTGGGTCAGGCACGACACATAAAGCCGTGTTGTTTGCTGCTGCGAGATGTCCGGCAGCAGGCGTGGGTTCAGCCCGTGGATCCCTTCCAGGATCACGAGTTGGTCTTTCTCAAGCTTGACGACCTCACCCGGTTCGCTTCGCCCAAGCCGAAAATTAAACCTCGGGAGCTGGATTTCGTCACCGGCAATCAGATGCTGCAAGTCAGCTTGTAATTTGGGGGTGTTTAACGCTTCGAGGGATTCAAAATCATAATCCCCATTCTTGTCTTTTGGAGTGTGCTCCCGATCCAGGAAATAGTTGTCCAGTTCCATCGGGAATGGCGAGATCCCCTGAGCCAGGAGCTGAACCGTCAAACGCTTGGAAAAAGTGGTCTTGCCTGACGAAGACGGCCCGGCGATTAGAACAATCCGCGCCTCCTTCGCGCGTTTCATTACGAGGCTGGCGATTTCCGCAATCCGGTGTTCGTGCAGCGCTTCTGAAACTAGGATCAATTCGCTTGCCCGGTTGGCCTGGATGGCATCGTTCAATGCTCCCACGTTCTCAATCCCCAGCCGCACGAGCCAATCGTTATACTGTCTGAAGGTCACTAGGAGTTTCTTGGAGTCGGGCAGCGGCGGCAATTCGTTGGGGGTGTGCCGTCGCGGGAAGAGCAAAGCAAATCCGCCGGCAATCGGGGTCAGCCCGAACCAGCGCAGGCAACCTGTCGAAGGCACCATATACCCATGGTGGTAGTCGCGCCGGTCGCCAAGCTTGTATAATACCAGCGTGTCTTTGTTGCGATACTTGAGCAGTTGAACCTTTTCCTCGCGCTGTTTTGATTTGAAATAGTCGATTGCCTCCTGCAGCGGCACTATCTTCCGCTCGAACGGCAGGTCCGCCTTGACCAATTCCCGCATCCGCGCTTCCATTGCCGCCAGCTCTTCCTTCGAAAGCGGCCCGCGGTTGATGACCGAACAATAAAATCCCCCCGAAGACAAGGCGTGTTCAACTGCGATGTCGGCGGTGGGAAACATGGCCTCAAACACCGCTTCCAGCAGGAAGGTTACCGAACGCCGGTATATGCGCGAACCATCGGAATCGGACATCTTTACCGGGCGAACGCGTGAATCCAGCTCGACCGGGTGGGTCAATTCGCGCAGTTCGCCGTTGAGCACAGCGCCCACAATGGGATCGTGTTTGTTCCATTCTGGCAGCGCCTTAAGAAAAGAACCTATCGTTTTATTACGCGGCCCGCACAGAACCCGGCCGTCCGGAAGGATTACTTCCACGGTCGCTCTGGGGGTGGCGCTCAAGTAAATTTCGTTCGAAGCTTTCATGATTGACCCGGATCGTTATGGCGGGAGAAAGATTAACGTCAACTATACCACAACTTTTGCCGGCAAAAACCGGCGGTTGCTGCTCTGCACGTAAAAATGTAAATTCGATTTCGTTTTCACGAAAGGGATTAATTCTACCAGAACGCAGGAAGACTTCAAGCGCCGATTCGAATTAATTTGCCCTTGATGCGGAATCGTGCGAAATACTTTTCCGCCGGCCTGTAACGGAGTGCGCAGAAGATTGGAAGCGCCCGTAGCTCAGTTGGATAGAGCATCTGCCTTCTAAGCAGAGGGTCCTGGGTTCGAGTCCCAGCGGGCGCGCCAATTTCAGGCCGGTAAATCAGGCATTTGGTGCGTTCCGTGATGTTCAGGCCCCCGGGCAAAGAGTGGTTTTAGACCATTTTTTAGACCACGCCGATTTCGGCAAAACGGCGATAGCAGGCACTAAAATGGAAGAGCCTGCTATGCTTGATCAAGTAGCGCCGACTGAAAAAGAAGCTCCCCCTCTGTGGACACAAGTCCTCGATGGCATCTACAAGAACCGGGATTCTGGGATGCTGTACGAACGTCCGATCCTCCCAAACGGCATACGGACATGGCGTTCCCTCAAAACCAAAAACCAAAAACACGCGTACGAAGAACTGCACCGGCGCAGGACCAACGGGAATGTGGCCTTGAGCCAAATGACCGTCGGTGAAGTCATCACGCGCTACGAAGCCGATGGATACCTCGACCGGGACCTGGCCAAACGGACGGCAAAAACCGAGTCTGACGAAAAGCGGCACTGCAAGACACTTCGGCTGTTCTGGGGTGCCATCAAGGTAGCCAATGTAAGTGACATTACCTCTGACGATTACGCTCGATGGCGCAAGGACCCCAAGCGCCTCAAGCAGGGCACCGGCGACCGCATAACAGACCGTGAATTGAACACCTTGAACAATGCCTTCCGTTATGCAAAGCGCCGGGGGTTGATCCGGCTGAACCCGCTCGCAAACCGCCCCAAGTATCAGCCAACAAACGCCGTCCACCATTGCCGCGAGTTCATGCCCGGGGATGCCGAACAGTTGCACGCGTGTGCTGCCTTGCTTTTTGGACACCCCCATTCCGCAGTCCTCGGTTTCCAAACGTTGTTCGAGGCTTACACTGGGTTGCGCACTTGTGAGGTGCTGAAATGGCGAACCGATTCTGACGCTGACGGCTTCGGTTACGTGATGGGCCAGTTCGTGCGTGTCTGGCGCTGCAAGAATCAACATCTGGTTAACCCTTACGTGAACATCCACGACGGCATGGTGGAACTGTTGGCAGCACACAAAGCCTGGAAGAAAGAGCACTACCCCGAAAGCCCGTGGTTTTTCCCATCGCACTTTGGCGGCGACTGCGTTAACAAGAGCGGGTTAGCCAATGCGCTTCGTAGGTTGCACCGCAATGGTGGCAAGAAATTCACCTCACATGCGATGCGGGCGTTTTACGTAACCGTCAGGAGGAGTCAGGGAGCAACTGACGCCCTGATAGCGCACGAGATTGGACACCAGAGCGGAGGAGCCACTCTGGCCGGCACTTATGGCGGAGTCCCACCGAATTGGCTGAATGGCGGCGGCCCAAATTTGAAGTGGTTGCCGGCCAGCAAGCGGGCGTGGTCAGTCCTCAACGATCAGGCGAAATCGGCTGCAACCAAGGCGCGGTCTTTGCCGACGAGCACCCCCAGCATGTGATTGTGGTGCGCCCTCCTCCTGGCAGCTGCCTTCGTTGAAGCCGTTGTCTTCCACCAGGACTTTGCTCTGGGCTTGATCGCCTTGCGTCAAGGAAAACGTTCCAGCGCCGTGGCATCGAGTGGATGCACTCTTCCCCCGCCATATTCTTCTCAGTCATTCCCGCCCAAGTACGAGTTCCCAACGCAATTTTTCCCGAAGCTCTGTCGGAGCGATGAAAATATTTTGGCAAAGAAGCTCTACAATTGTTTATGAATGTGCTCTCACGAAACTGGCTCTCACGAAAGGGCGCGGCTGAAAAGCTTGACGTATCGGTTGACACCATCGAAAGGCGGGCGATTCCCTGGCGGGACCAGCCTGTGCAGGGAAAACTTCGTTACAAGTGCCTCAAACTCGGGGAGGAAACGCGGCAGGACCGCCGGTACTGCGAGGAAGATGTGGAGGCTCTACTGGTTCCAAGTTGATGCTCTGAGTGCTCGTCAAAGGGAGACAAGTGCCATCACGACAGGACAATCCACCCTCAGGTGACGGAATCCGACCTGATGGAAAGCATTGAGAAATAGAGCGCCAAACAGAAAGCGGACGAACGACAACCCATGGAATCCACCGAGGTACTTCGAGTTTTCAGCAAGGCCGGCATCGATCCCTTTGATGAAATCAAGTGGGAGGAACGCACGGCGGAAATCACCGACGAGAAGAACGAGGTCATCTTCCGGCAAACCAGGGTGCTGGTCCCGGAATCTTGGTCGCCACTGGCCACGAAAGTCGTCGTCTCCAAATACTTTTACGGCGAACAGGGCGCAAGCGAACGTGAGAATAG
>CAIQQM010000099.1 GCA_903873945.1 uncultured Verrucomicrobiota bacterium | reverse complement strand
TCGTCGGAAAAGACACCCCCCTTCAGCACTAAAATGAACAAGGAATGAAGAAGTTTAAACAGGACCGACGACACGGGCTGCCAAGTGACAGAAGAAGGCAAGAGTCTCCGGAATGGCACGACTTGGGCACACCCGGGGCGGGAGCACAACGTCTCCCCACATTTCCATCTGCTTCATCGTCACTGCGAGCGACACGCCCACGTCGCAAAACCACGGTGGGTTACTCGGCATGGCGCTGCACAAGAGAAGGAGGAATCTATGAATGAAACCATAGAAGTCAAAGCGTCTTCGGGCAGCCTATCAAACGACAACCCGCCTGACACCAGGCCGACCGAATGGCCGACAACCGAGCCACAGCAACAACCGCCCGTGCAAAGCGTGAGCCCAGTGCGAACTCAGCCAAATGAAGCTCAGTCGCAAGTTCTTTCGTTGCGGAAAGAGAGGAAACTGGCGAACGGCCGTCAAAGCGCCAACTCGACAGCCACGACAGGTTCTGGGGAGGTCCATCTTTTCCTTTGCCATTGCCCACCCGCCGCTAAAGGGCCGTCACAGATGAGCAGCACATACGTGGGTCGGTTTCGAAACGTCGAAACGGCCATCGATCACGCGTCACAGGCGTCTGTCCGTGCCGACATCGTCCTCGTAATCCCGAAGGACCTGTTGGAGGAGCAGCCGGAGATCGCCCCGGGAGAAACCGGTCAAACTTAGAACGAACCGGCAGATGTACAAACGATGGCGAGCGCCAATAGAAAATGAACACAGACGCGCAGACTCCTGATCCGTCCTCGGCGAAGTCCAGCACGATGTCAGCCAGGCAGCCTCTTTCAGAGGGGCAAAAGTTGAAGGGACAACCGAGAGAGGCGATCAGCTACTGCAGGTTCTCGACTGCCATTCAGGCCTCCGGCGATTCACTGCGGCGACAACTAGCGCTATCCGACGACTATGCCAAGAAACACAACCTGCAGATCAATCGCACTCTAACTGACAAAGGGGTTTCGGGCTTTCGCGGCGCTAACCTCCAACAAGGCGCCTTGGGAGCCTTCATCAAAGCAGTCGAGATGGGCAAGGTGAAACCAGGGTCGGTGTTGTTGATTGAAGCACTGGATCGGCTTTCCAGGAATGAAATAACGGAACAACTCGGCCTCTTTTTGTGCATCCTGACCGCCGGCATCGAAATTGTGACCCTGTACGACGAAAGGTCCTACACCCGCGAGTCCATCAATGGCAACCCGACCGAACTGATTATATCCATCGTTTTAATGATTCGGGGATGGGAAGAGTCCGCGACCAAGTCATTCCGCCTCAAAGAAGCTTGGAAGGCAAAGCGCAACTCTGCTGGCAGCCGCAAATTAACCTCCAAATGTCCGCTCTGGCTGAAGCCCTGTCGGGGCGGTGGGCACTTTGAAGCCATTCCCGAGCGTGTTAAAGTGGTGGCCTCGATCTTCGAACTTGCCGAACAAGGTTTTGGGACTCATGCGATTTGCAAAGACCTCAACAAGCAGGGCGTCAAACCGTGGAGTTCGGGTAAGTGGTGGAATCCGAATTACGTTCGGAGAATACTGCGTAACCGCGCGGTTCTTGGTGAATTCCAGCCCAAAATCAGACCCTCCAGAAATACCCGACAGGCCGAAGGTCCGACCCAATTGGGATATTATCCGGCCATCATCAGCGCCGGCACCTTTTACCGCGTCAACAAAGATGTGGCCGCCCCTCCGGTACGGCCTAACAGGAAAGATTCGGTTTCTAACCTGTTCACGGGGCTTGCATACGATGGGGAAAGTGAGGCGCCCATGCGCTTTCATGCCATGTGGGCCGGCGGCACCTATGATCCCGCTCTGTCACGCCTGTTCAGTGCGGCCGTTGAAAAGGGCGGACCCTCCAATTCCTGGAATTATTCACTCTTCGAAGCTTCGGTGCTTCAGCATTTGGAGAAACTGGACTGGGAAACGCTGCTGGCGGACCCAGCGGACCAAGGCCAGGCCGTCGAGCGAAGGCAGATGGAGGCACAACTCAAGGACGTGCAGATCAAACTTCAGCGGATGGTGAACTTTATCGCCGCGAACAATATGGCCTCCCCGACCTTGGCGCAAACGATAACGCATCTTGAACAGCAACAGGCGGAGCTTCAGGCGAGAGTGACCGCCTTCGAGCCGGGTGGCAGCCAGCATGCCGTGGTTCGCAAGGCTATGCTGGAGGCTCGCGCTGAATTCCTGAAGTTGGTCTCCAGCGGCGATCCTGCCTCTCGACGGTTGCTGCGCCAGGAACTGAGGGTGTTGATCAAACGCATCGACATTTGGGCAAGACCTTCGAGCTGCGTTGCACTCAGGGAGTACCACTCACTTCTGGCGGAGGCGGTGCAGGCAGCCGGGATGACCTGGAAGAAGGACCCGTCCCAGTGGCCCTGTTACCGAATAACCTTCACCAACCACCAACAACGATGGGTGCTATGCGAACGGTGCCGGCTCAAGCGCCGGGACGCTAAACAGCAAGACGACTCTGAGGCCCTCGGAGTTGTGATCCATCTGCCAACCGCAACCGCATCGATCCCCGAGAATCCAGACCCGGGCCTTCAAATGCCGGCAGGCGATTCGTTAACGCCATGAGAATGATTGTCGAGACGATAATCACCTGGGCGGCCAAATAGGGGATCGCTGGGCGAGGGCGGGCCGGGATGGTAACGCCGGTTCAATTCCGCAGCCTTCATTTCAGCGCTTTTCCGGCCGGCCCGAGAGTTTGTGCCGCGAGGTCACCAAAGCAGTCACAAATCGGAACCGCAGTCGCTAAACGCCCGAGTTAGTTAGCTTCGAACTTGCCCGGCCGGTGGCGTTGCCCCTGAGAACAGACCGGGGTCGGTATTTCCCTGGGAGCGAAGTGAGCTGCACTTCGGATCCTTGAGTCAGATGACAGCCACATTTTGTCTGAGTTGGGTGCCATCCGAATGGAGCAAGGGCTTCAGCTAACTAAACACCCATCATTCGACTGTTAACCGACGGGTCGCAGGTTCGAGCCCTGCCTCCGGAGACATAGTGTATGTTGTAAACTAATGTTGACGCAATCGGGGCCCCGTCCTCTGCCCTCTGATTTCGGGTTACATCCTTCACCTTTTCCCCTCACTCCCGCTCCCGCCGGTCCCCGCCATCCGGCTTCTCAACCGCAATTCGATCCTTGGCCTGCTGGATCATATCCACCAGGCTCAGCACCTTGGACGGAGGGGGAGCCGCACCGGTACGCTCGACCTGTGCCATGTCCTCCTCCGCCAGATTGGCCGCCAAGAAGGCGCGCACGTCGAACCGTTCCCACCAGCAGTCCAGAATCAGGCGGCAGGGCTTGCCGCGCGTTTCCTGCCGGCAATAGCCGAAAGTCAACTCGTGCCCGAGGCGGGG
>CAIQQM010000098.1 GCA_903873945.1 uncultured Verrucomicrobiota bacterium | reverse complement strand
GTGAGCATCTCAATTTCTGGAGGGGTCAAAATCAGCGGGAACGTGAGGGAACAGCAGCGACCAACGAGCATTTCGCCAGAAGGTTTCCAAACACATCAGTGCCTCATCCCCTGCGGTGGTCCAGAACTGGCCCGACCGATGAAAGCGGACCTGGTATTGTTTGCAGGTGGATTCCATGGCCCCGCTCCCCAAGGGTTCCCCGCGAGCTTCAGCCCCTCGGTAGTCGAGCCGCTCCCGATTGTTTTCCAGATAGTTGCGTTGGGCTCGCACTGTTTCTCGGCGCGAGCCGCGCAGACTCTTTATCACGCTGTCTAACTCATCAATGACCTCGGCGGCTTGACTTTCCAGCAGTTTGTCCTTTAAGGGCTTGATCCACGCGGCCGCCGCCGCTTCATCCTCCGGATGCAGAGCGTGGGCGACCGCCCACAAGTGCTGCAGGGCGTGCCAGGGGTCCAAGCGCTGCCGCGCTCCCGCAAAACGATCTCCCACCAGGTTCCAGATCCAAACCGCGGCATCGGCAATGACCAACACGTCCTGCGCCTGCGCCAGTCCCTGACGCATCGCTTCCGCCCACAACTGTTGCTTGAGCGCGTCGGTTCCACCCCGGGTCATCACGGTTCCCCGGCTTAGAATCACCGAGCGTCCGCCGGACTTCTCCACCCGCTGGCTCAATCGAAAACAGGTGCCGCCATAAACCCAATGCCACCATTCCGGCTCCTCTCCTCTTTGGCGTAGCGCTTGGGTTCGCCCCCACTGTTCCTCATTGCGTTCCCGAATATTCCAGGCATCCAGTTCAATCACCAACGTAAAGGGTTCCACGGCTGGCTTGAGCCGCAGTTCCGGCACCGGTTGCGCCGCCCCGCCTCCCTGACTCATTTGTTGGTCCATCTGCTGACGCTTGCCTTCGGCCTTGCGACCCTGCCGACGGGCCTCCCGATCCAGCGTCGCCCGCGGCAACTTCACTCCGGTTAATCGCTCAATGACCGCGCTGGCTTCTCCCACCGGCAGCTTGCTCGCCGCCAAGGCGGCCATCTCTTGCACCCCGGGGGAACAACTGCCCGCCTCGGCCAGTCCCAACAGGTCATCCGCGGGAAAGCGCCAGCACTTACACCGCCGACACCATCCCCGTAACCGCCGAATCCTCACCACGCCAAAGCGCGTTTGGTAGCTGCGCTCGTGCCCTTGGGTCACTCGGCTAAGCTTGTTCCCGCACACCGGACAGGTCGGAGGTGCTTGATCGGCCTTCTTCTGTGCCGCTTCCTCCAATACCGCCCGCTCCAAATCCCGGGTCCGGTGAAGAATCTCCTCCTCCAAATGCCCCATCGTTTGGTCGCTGGCTTGAATACTCCGGCTTAGACCGGCCTGTAAGCGCTCTTGCCAGGCAGCTACTGCCTTGGGTAACGCTTCGAAACTGCCGTGATGAGGAACCGACGTTGCACAGCAGTTCATGCTCATGCCTCAACTTCTACCACTCCGCCTGCCCAAACGCTGCTCAGAAATTGAGATGCTCACGACCGCATGTCTCACAAAACGTTCGATACTTGGCACACTCCCGACTGCGGGTGGCCCGACGCCGATTTGCCAATGTTTACAGTCTTAAAAAGTCATCTCCCTATTCATCGTACCGTTAACCCGTCAGTGCCTTCGTTTCTGAGACATGAGTGCAAAAACAACATCCCGGCTGGTCGGCTACGCAAGAGTCTCAACCGGTCAGCAAGACCTTAAACTTCAACTCGACGCCTTGAAGGCCGCAGGAGTCGCCAAGGACAACCTGTTCACCGATAAAGTGAGCGGCTCAAAGGCAGCCCGGCCCGGCCTCGATGCGTGTCTCCAGCAGTTGCAGGCTGGTGACATCCTGCTGGTCTGGCGTCTCGACCGCCTCGGTCGTTCAGTTCGGCATCTCATCGACGTTGTCGAAGACCTCCACCGGCGAGGCGTGAAATTCAAGTCCCTCTGCGACGGCGCGATTGATACGACGACCGCCAGCGGCGAACTGATATTCCACATCTTTACGGCGCTGGCCCAGTTTGAGCGCCGTTTGATAGTTGAGCGCACAAGGGCCGGACTGACGGCGGCCCGTGCGCGTGGACGGTTTGGAGGTCGCCCGCCGATGGCCTTGGACGACCCCCGCATCCAAACCGCGAAGAAGCTCCACGCCGACAAGAGCATGGTCATCGCTGACATCTGCAAGACGCTCCAAGTCAGCAAGCCAACGTTGTACCGGTGGATAGCGGTCCAGCCACTAGCGATCAGCACGGCGTGAGGCCGGGCGTTCCGGTGACGCTGGCCCCGCGCCGGGCGGTGCCGTGACCCTGTCGAGTGCGGAACAGGAATGTGGACGATCATCAGCGAACCATCCACATGGCGCTTGGCAGCCGGTTGAACTTGCGTAAGCTGGTCGCATGAAGGGAAGTCAGTCGGTGTGGATACTTTTGTTGCTCCTGCTAGGCAACGGCTGCAAAGAGAAAGCCGTGCCTTCAATCACTGTAATCCGGGCCAAGGCAGAGAAGGGAGACGCGGTTGCGCAATACAATCTGGGCTGGAGTTACGCCAATGGCCGAGGTGTAGCGACAAATGATGTGGAAGCGGTGAAGTGGTATCGCATGGCTGCCGACCAGAATTATGCGCTAGCCCAAAGCAGCTTAGGCCGCTGCTACGGCAATGGCCAAGGCGTGACGAAGAATGAGGCTGAGGCAGTAAAGTGGTTCCGCAGAGCCGCCGCGCAGAATGACGCCAAGGCGCAATGCAGTTTGGGGCGCTGCTACGGCATTGGAAAAGGGGTGACGAAGGATGAGACAGAGGCAGTAAAGTGGCTCCGCAAGGCCGCCGCGCAGAATAACGCTGACGCTCAGTACTCACTGGGCTGGCACTACGCCAATGGCCGAGGCGTAGCGACGAATGAGGTGGAGGCGCTGAAGTGGCTCCGCAAAGCCGCAGCGCAGAATAGCGCTTACGCTCAGTACGTACTGGGCTGGTGCTACGCCAATGGGCGAGGCGTAGCGACGAATGAGACAGAGGGGGTGAAGTGGTATCGCAAGGCTGCCGAGCAGAATTATGCCTCAGCTCAAATAAATCTGGGCTGGAGTTACGCCAATGGCCGAGGCGTGGCGAAGGACGAAGTGGAAGCGGTGAAATGGTATCGAAAAGCGGCTGAGCAGAATGACGCTGCCGCTCAGTACGCACTGAGCTGGCACTACGCCAATGGCCGAGACGTGGCAATGGACTATGTGGAGGCTTACAAATGGAGCTTGGTGGCGGCGGTACAGGGTGAAACAAAAGCAAACAGAGTCGTGGCCTCGCTGGTACCTAGCATGACGCAAACTCAGATTGCGGAAGGGCAAAAGCTGGCACTCAGTTTTATCCGCGCTAAGGGGGAGGATGGCGATGCCGAGGCTCAGTACGCACTGGGATGGTGCTACGGCAATGGCCAAGGCGTGGCGAAGGATGAGGTGGAGGCGGTGAACTGGTATCGAAAAGCTGCCGAGCAGAATGTCGCCAAGGAGCAATACGTTCTGGGCAACTATTACTACTATGGCCGAGGCGTGACGACGAATGCGGTGGAGGCGGTGAAGTGGTACCGCAAGGCTGCCGAGCAAGATTATGCCCCAGCTCAATTCAATCTGGGCATCTGCTACGCCAATTCCCTTGGCGTGGCGAAGGATGAGGTGGAGGCGGTGAACTGGTATCGAAAAGCTGCCGAGCAGAATGACGCCAAGGCGCAATACGTTCTGGGCAATTATTACTACTATGGTCAAGGCGTGACGACGAACGCGGAGGAGGCGGTGAAATGGTATCGAAAAGCTGCCTTGCAGAGTGACCCCAAGGCGCAATTCCGTCTGGGTCGCTGCTACTTCGATGGCCGTGGTGTGGCGACGGACGAGGTGGAGGCGGTGAGGTGGTGTCGCAAAGCCGCCGAGCAGAATGACGCCTCGGCTCAACTCACCCTCGGCTGGTATTACCAGCATGGCAGAGGCACGGCGACGGATTATGTGGAG
>CAIQQM010000097.1 GCA_903873945.1 uncultured Verrucomicrobiota bacterium | reverse complement strand
CCAACTTAAAGCCGTGATTCTCTGGAGATGTTCGAGGACCCGTTGCGTCGCCAGGGCGTTGGCGGTGATGAAGATGGCTTTGTTGGCCCCCGGGTGCTCCTGCTGATTGAGGTATTTCCGGGCCAGAAGGGTTGTCTTGCCGGTCTTGGTGACGGCGTTGATCAGGTTGCTCCGCGTCGTGCTGGCCAGAATTGCCTTCTGCTGTTGGGTAAACTCGGCCATGGGTGAGTTCGCGAGAGCCGGCGGTCGGCGGGTCCCCAGTCACGGTTTCCGGCGAGGTTTTCTCGGTCTGGGCCATACGAGCTTTGGCTCGATGATGCGTCCGCAGGCGTCGATCCGAAACCGGCCACCTCCATGGCTGTCCGGGCAATGTTTGCTGCACGTATTGGCATAGCCAAATTCCAGGTAATCCTTGCCCCGCTTGTGAAGCAGCGCTCCCAGAGCCTTTAGAAACGCCTCCGGAATCTGGTTCAGGTCCGCGTGATCTTCTCCGAAAATGTAAATCTCCGCCCCTTTGCGGTCGTATTCGATGGAGAGCAGAGAATCCGAGTGTATAGCGCGCAGTCCATGGTCGCCGCCGATCTCTTCGGGTTTTTGGTCGCCAATCAGCGCCTTAATCAAGCTGTCGGCTTCTGCGGGAGTGCATTTGAGCGCTTCTTGGGCCGTTATGTCGGTGAAATAATCTGGCATATTTTGAAGTCTGCTTGGGTTCTGCCGACCGTCACGGGGCTGCCTCGACCAACCTCAAGGGCTTTGAATTGAGGAGATCCCCCGGCTCAAAGCGGTAGCCCCATCTGTTCTCGCCCTCCTGGCTAAGCACGCCGACGTTCTGCGAATCGACGGAGGTTGCGTCTGCGGCCGGTGCGTGTTCGAGGCGCCCCGTGCGCGCATTGTTGCTCTGGTCCCGTGCGCCGGCTCCTGGCTTGAGAGCAGTTTGCGTTGCGTTGGTGGATCCGGCAAAGACACCAAATTGCCCGTTGCGGAGGGAATCAGCGTTTTGACGTATGAAATCGGACAGGCGGGGGTCGTTCCTCAGCGCGAACTGTTCGTAGTCGTTGAGCTCGCTCCAGTGTTTGGGCCGGTAAGTATAGTAACCCAGACTGTCGTTGTAATGCAGTCTGAAGGGCGGCTGGGGTGGTTTGTTCAGGTCCGCCTCCAGGGTGATTTCCGTTTTCCATGCGGGGTTTCCATCGGCGAACCGGGCGATGAAGCAGTTATAAACGAACTCCAGCGAGTCGTTCCCGGCGCGGGCCGCAAGCCCGCCGGCCGCCAGCAGGACTAAGATGGCAACTGTCGTTCTCATACACCGCTCCATTATAAGGCCCTCCTGGGGGTTCTGGCCGTTTTCATCATGTTGTAGCTGCTTTTGCGTTGATATCTTTCGCCAACTCTCTGGCGGCTGCTTCGGCCTCCGCCATGAAAAGCCGAAATTCTTGAATGACAAGAGGGCTTCCTCGCACCGCTGGTGGGCCGAGACACCAGTTGCGGCGATATCCAGCAGACGCATCAATTCGGCCTGGATGGTGGCGCAGGCTTGGCTGCGGACTGCAAGTCCTGCACCCCCAAACTGAGTTTGATGACCGCTCGTTGCAGTCCGTCAACGCGCTTCAGCGTTTCGGACAGATTCGTTTGCAATGAGGCAAGTGATTCATCGAAAGATCTGGCTTCGCTTTCCTGCTGATTGGCGCGCACGTCAAATTCGGCCATCTTGGCGTAAGAAGTGGTCAGCTCCTGGCGTTGTTGGATGGCTACCGCCTGGAGATTGCTCACGACCAGGGCCATTTGATTCTCGGCCTCAACCAGCTTGTTGTACTCTGATATCGGCACGGGAGCGCTCGGATCATTTGTGGCGCCGAGGGTCGCGTTCGACGAAGCTGCCTCTTGCGCACGAGGCAGGCACGTCAGAAGGCAGGCAATCAGGCCGAGCACGACCACGATCCCGGCCCCCAACAGAAAGCTTTTGCGGCTTTTCAAATTCATTCTAGTCTCTCGCGTCGTTTGACCGACGGCCTGGGTGGGCCGTTTTTTAAGGGGAGGGCTGCAAAGCCCTCCCCTGCTTTGGCTGCAGCATCAGTTTGCGACCGCAAGGGTCTTCAGCACATCCGGGGTGAATGCGGCCATGGCGCTCATCGTGGCAGGACTCACCAAGGAACGGGCAATGAGTTTGCGGACGACATCCTCGCCCACTTCCTTGAACTTCGGCCCGAGTTTTTGCACGAAGGCGACGTACATTTGGTCGCTGGGCCCAAGCTCCGCCGGTTCTTCCGCCGGCACCGGTACT
>CAIQQM010000096.1 GCA_903873945.1 uncultured Verrucomicrobiota bacterium | reverse complement strand
TCGACATAACGGTTCCCGGAGGCAATGTGACCCTGAGCGCCAGTGCCGCTATCGGTTCTGCGGCCCAATTGACCGCGCTGCTGACGCCCGCCCGGCCGACGTTCCTCGACGCCACTGCTACCGGCTACCTCGGCATCCTCGCCAGCAACACGCCTGTCGTGGGCAATTGGCTCCAGCTCGACTTCACCAAGACGAACGGCACGCACATAACCGTCAGCGTAACCAATACCACCTCGGGCACCACCATTGCCACGCTCGTCCAGAGCCTGCTGAACTTGGTCAATGCAAACCCCGCTTTACAGTCCACCGACGGCGTTCTGGCCTCGGATTATTCCGATGACACCTATTGTGGAATTGTGGCCGCGCAGTTCAACCTTTACGCGCGCTCGCCCGGTTGGCCTGCGTCCCAAATCCAGGTCGCGTTCACCGCTTCGACGAATCTTCTGGCCCTGCCGTTCGGGACCAACCGGCTGCAGGACAACCTCACCGACCTGCGGCCACGCAATCATCTTTACGTCAGCTCGGGAGCAGCCTTACTGCCAACCAGCTTCGTTCTCGACACCACACGCCTGTCCGACGGCTTCCATGTCTTGACCGCCGTCGCCTATGAGGGTAACAGCGTGCGAACACAGACTGGTGTTTCTCGGACCGTTCGGATTCAGAATACCGACCTGACAGCCTCGTTCACACCTCTGCTCGCCGGGACGAATACGACGCTCGATATGCTGCTCCAATTTTCTGTCACCGCTAGTGCCACGAACATCTCGCGCATCGAGCTGTTCAGCACCGGCGGCTCTCTCGGAGTGGTGTCTAACCAGCCGTCTGCCGTCTTCACGGTTCCATCAGCTACTTTGGGTCTGGGCTTGCATCCCTTCTGCGCGTTGGTGACCGACACCGCCGGCAATCAATACCAGACAGAGACTGATTGGATTCGCCTGCCGTATTACAAGGTCAGCATCTCCAGCGCACCGCTGAAGCTCTCCTGGCCGGCAATTCCCGGCCAGCGTTATAATATCCTCTCGACCACGAACCTCGCCAGCGCGTTCCAAACGGTGACCTCGGTCGTTGCGTCAAACACTGTCGTCCAGTGGCCAATTCCCGCCCCGGTCAGGGCCGCGAGATTTTACCGCGTGAGTTTGAGTCCGTGACTCGGGACGGCTCGATTGGGGGGGGCGGCTCATGTAAGAGAGCGACCTCAACGCTTGAACGAATTCCGGCTCAGGCTGTCAAATAGGCTGGATTGAGGAATAGTTTGGTTGTGGGTTTCTGATGGGCGGCCTAGCTGCGGGCCGCCCTTGTTGTGTGGCTGGCTGTTCCGTCCGGAGCGATAAATCGAACTTGCGCATTCCTGGCAAGCTGCCGTGTGGGGAATAGTTGATATCCTGCTCTGCCAAATCGTTAAAGGTCATAGACGCGACGGTCCGAGTTGGGTGAGCCAGACACGAAGCCAGAGCTTGCCCCTTTGCCCGCCAGCGTGCATAGTAGGCCACCGCCGGGACATGGCGCGCAACTGATGTCCCGGGAAGACTCAATTGAATCATGGCAGCGCCCGTAGCTCAGTTGGATAGAGCATCTGCCTTCTAAGCGTAAAATGGCATTTTAGGGCTGCTTATCCCACTTTTTCCCATTGCCCAAAAGCCATTTCTCATTCGATCAACATTGGTGAGTTCTCAACTTTGGATTTTATCTCAAATTGGAGCACCACATCCCATTTTATCGCAATTTCTTGCGAGTAGTATAGAAAGGCAGTATAGAAAACTTCACCTGCCTGAAAGTAGATGCTCTATCCGGACGCCCGGGAAGTGGTGAAAATGACAGGCCAGGCTTAGCCTCACCGGCTACGGCCTTTCCCTTCCGGCTCATTCCTGGCACCAACAGCCTGGTCGCCGACTTCATTCAGGATCTCCTCGCCCGCCGTTGTTCTCGGTGACAATGGCGTCCTTTACCCCCGGGGCGCGAAGCGATGCTCGGCTCATCGGCGGCATGTCGATGTTTAACGATCGTGGATGAGCCCGTTTGCCCCGTGGCCCGTTATCAGGTGTTGCTCCGTCTGAACGTCATCGAGCCGCTCCCGGATTTGCTGTTGAAACCAACGAAACGACGGCCGGTGCTTCGAGTGAAACAGATGACTCGATCGACTGCGGTGGTAATCTGAGGAACCAAACCGGGGAATCGACACGCGAAAATGCGGCGCCTTTTCCAGCAGTTCAGCTCAGTGATGCTCGAACTTCTGTATTGCTGTCGTGTACCAGACCTCGACTGGTTCATTCAACGCAACGGCACTCGAATCTGCGTTATAAACTTTGGCCGAGGTTCGGTTTCCTCTTCGTTCTCCGAATCCCCCCATCCCTGATTCCCCCACCCTCTAATTTTCCGCTTTGACCTGAAGCCGACCGTTCCTTTGGACGGCTCGATTCCCGGTCAACCTTGAAGCCCATTCCCCGCTCCGGAATGGGCTTTTTGCTGTACACATCCCATCACATCCACCTGGAGCTAATTCACTGTTTATGAATACTCAAAATGAAGCCTTGTTGGTCCAGGAAATTGTCCCGCGAATTCGCGGCTCGCTGAGAAATGCAGCCCAGGTCGGCGCCGACGACACCGCTGAGTTGACGCAGGATGGTATCGCTATCGCCGCTTCAATATTGGCCAGCGCAGAGGCCCGGGGCAAGCAGGTCAGCGCTGGCAACGTCGCCTTTTACGCCACAAGGCTCGTCCGGTCTGGGCGACGCAGCGGCGGCCAGAGCACGACCGACGCGATGGCCCCGCGCACGCAGATTACGGGCCGCAGCCGGGTCATGTCGTTGGAGGAGCCGGTCAAATGCGAGGAGGGCAGCGACGAACCACTTGTCCTGGGCGAGGTGCTGGCCAGTGAAGCTGAGGACCCATTTGCCACGGGTGCCCGCAACCTCGACTGGCAGGCATTTACCGAAACATTGGATGAACTGGCCAGAACCATCCTCCAGTGCCTGGCCGATGAACGGCCGCTGTTGGAAGTGGCGCACGCTGCTGGCGTCAGCCGCTCGACCATTCAGAACCACAAGAACAGGCTCACCGCCGCCGTGCAAGCCTTCATGGGACCCGAGTTGATGCAGGAACTCCAACGTCCGCCCCAGTGGCGAATCAACGTTAGGGCGGTGCGAGAGAAGTTGGCGTGCAGGTACGCGCGGGCGCTGGCGTAGAAATCAAAGGAAGTCTGCCACGAGGCGGGCTTTCTTTTAGCTATTGGCTGCTTTCGCCTCCGCTCCGCCCCTGCCGCCAACCGCATTCCTTTTGGCTACGCCAGCGTTCGCCGGGTGGGACAAGGCCGCCGGGCTGCAACTGACGCTTTATGGCGGTAATCTGACGATTCAAGGGGTTGGGTTTCGCCCCGCCCAGCTCATCGAGGCGATTCGATCGCACAAAGCCGAGATCATCGGGGTCCTCCAAGGAATAACAGCCTGTGTCAGCGAGGAAAGCGAAAGAAGCGATAGAAGCCAGGATCAGGCGCCGCACTTCCCTCTCTATGGGATCCGGGAGGACCAGCTTCAGCTTTCGCCTCTTGGCCAGGTGGAGAAGGGCTTCCACGGTTGGCGAAGCGAAATCATATGCTTGCCCGTCGAAGATGACCGTATCAATTAGTACGGCGCTTGGGAGTGGCATATCAGTGGGGGTTTTGCCGCGGGTGGCAGGTGTTAGGGGTGGGGGCGCGTTTCATTCGGGCGCGGTGGTGAATCCCTGCCCAAGGACCCGCCTCAGCTCGGTCGCGTGTGTGCGGATGCGCTGCGGTAGCAGGGTCTTGTCCCGGGCGGAGGGTGAGGTGCTGCAAAAGAACACTGGAAGCTCCCGGCCGTCGCTGGCGAGAAGGTGCATGCAGGTCTTGGCTTTTCCGGGATGGCTGGAGCGATTAAATGGCGGAGTGAGTGTATAGCCGGACTTTGGCGCGAATCGGTGGAGGAACTCGTTAATGTAGTACTTCCCGGTCACGGAGCCGGCGATGATGAGGAGTTTGGCGTTCTGGCAGAGCCGAAGGGTGGCGAAGAAAAGGGGAAGGTCCTGCTCAGTCATATCGAGGAAGAGAGCCTGCTCTTTACGGGATTTGAGTTCCGATACGAATCGGGTGGGCCTGGGGGAGAGGTCCAGGTGCGCGGCCAGCCCGCTTTGATAGCTGGTGTCAAGGGCCGCGAGCGCGTCGGACCACGGCTGGAACCATTCTCTGGGTGGGGGCAGGTTGGTGTCGGGAGTGAAGTAGGTCGTGCAGCGGTGGGCGAGCGCCTCGGGACTTAGAACGGCAGGCCAGTGGCGATCGGGGTCGAATTCGCGGAGAGAGGGGTTGAGGCCGATGGTGACGATTTTTGCGCGGCGCGGATCGCCAAAGAACGGGATGGGGTGTGTTACCGCTCCGCGCCAAGAGCAAATCGTCCTCCTCCAGCAGGTAGCGTGTTTCGACGCGAGCGGCAGTAGCTCCGAGCTCGCTTGTGAGCATAATGCCGCCTCGGAGGTAGAAGTCGTGGCCGCAAAGGAGCGACGGATCGCGTTTGAGGTAGATGGTCAAGAAGCTTGATTCCGGCGGACCGGCCCGGGGCTCGATGGTAACGGGGACGCGCACGCCGACGATCTTCTCCGATCGAAATTCGTGACGGAGGCGTGCGACGGTTTCCGGGCTGAAGGCATCGGAGGGGGCACGGCCGGCTGATGTGTTCAGGCGGGCGGGCTCTTCCGCGGAATCAAACTCATCGAAACGGGACCAAGCCTGGCCCAAAAACCGAATCTGCGGTGGCTCCCCAACCACCTGTTCGAGCATGAATACGCGAACCGCTCCATCCTGCTCTACTACACGGGCGTGACGCGGCTGGCAAAAAACATCCTTCACGAAATCGTGCGCGGCATCTTCCTCAACTCCCCTGCGCACCTGCGGATCATCAATGACATCGGGGCAAATGCCGACATCGCCGTCGCCGCCATCCAAAAATCGAATTGCGCCAAAAGTATTGTTACCCGGGAGGTGGGTGAAAGAGCGGCCGAGGCATACGTTGCGCCAGAAGTCGGGTTACCGTGGCAGAATGGATAAAACGATGAGTAAACTGACACGGGAAGAGGTATTGATGAAGTTGCGGCGGCGGTATGCCACGGCTGGTCCGGAGCATAAACGCAAGTTGCTGGACCAAGCGCAGGAGTTGTTGGGCTATCACCGCAAGGCGGCGATTCGAGCGTTGCGCCAGGCGGTGGTGGTCCGGGGTCCGCTGATTATCACGGGGCGGCCAGTGAAGTATGAGCCCGGCCTGTTGGGGCCCTGGCTCAAGCCGATCTGGCAAGCCACCGACTATGCGTGTGGGCGGCGATTGGTGGCGATGCTGCCGGAGTGGATTCCCGCCTACGAGCAGCACGAGCGGCGGATGCCTGGGGAGGTGCGGGAGAAGTTGCTGCTGGCCAGCGGGCGAACACTGGACCGATTGCTCGAGTCGTTACGGGGTCAAGGGACGGGACGGTCGCTGACGCGACCCGGAACCTTGTTGCGCCAGCAGATCCCCATTCGCGGGAGTCTCTGGGAGGAAGGCCAAGCCGGCTGGCTGGAGGTCGATACGGTGGCGCTGTGCGGGGGCAGTGTGGCCGGGGAATTTGTGTGGATGGTCGATGGGGTGGATTACGTGACGACGTGGGTTGAATTGCGGGCGATGTGGGGGCGGGGCCAGGCGGGGACTTTGGCGGCGTTGCAGGATATGGAAGAGAGTCTGCCCTTTTCCTTGCTGGGCCTGGACAGTGATAACGGGGGAGAGTTTCTAAACCATCACGTGCTCAAGTGGCTGCAGAAGCGCCCGCAGCCGGTGTTTATGACGCGCAGCCGGCCGTACAAGAAAGACGACAATGCGCATGTGGAGCAGAAGAACTGGACGCACGTGCGGCAGTGCTTTGGGTATGAGCGGCACGACAATCCGGAGTTGGTGGCGCCGATCAATACGCTGGTCAAGGGGGCTTATGGGCAGTTGCTCAACTACTTTCACGCGAGCCTCAAGTTGGATCACAAGGAGCGCAAAGGTGGCAAGGTGCAGCGCATTTACGGAGCGGCCCAAACGCCGCTGGCGCGGGTGCTGGCCAGCGCGCAGGTAAGCCAGGCCACCAAGCAACGGCTGCTGCAAGAGAAGGCGCGGCTAAATCCATTTGCCTTAAAACAAGTCGTGACCCGGAGCATGAAGGCGATCTCGGCGATGCGCCGAGCGGGCAACTAAGAGGCGTGTCAAACAAAGGGCCATTCCGAGTAACGCAGGCCGTTGTGAATAACTCTGCTCACCAGACCTCCCCCCGGACCCCCCTCCATGGGAGCGCGTCCGCCTTCGACCGCAGGGGGGCGCGTGCTGGGG
>CAIQQM010000095.1 GCA_903873945.1 uncultured Verrucomicrobiota bacterium | reverse complement strand
CTAGCCCCAATACTGTTCGGTTAGCTCTTGACTGAGCCCTCTTCCTGCTTATAGTTACAGGAAGAGGCGACCATGGCACGGACGTTGGCGAGGCTCACGGATGGGAGTCGGGTCACGGATTACATAAGCCTGGGGGTGATTGCCAAGACCTTCCCGCAGCACCAAGTGGAGGAGGTACTGAAGCGCACAGGCCGGGAGAGCGCCCGCCATCGCGATCTCCCGGCGCATGTGGTGGTCTATTACGTCATCGCCTTGGCGCTATACATGCAGGTCTCCTACCGGGAAGTCCTGCGCTGCCTCCTGGAAGGTGTCCAGTGGCTGAAAGCCAGGACAGTGGAAACCAAGGTGGCCGTCAAGTCCAGTATCTCCGAGGCCCGGGTGCGTCTGGGCTGGGAGCCGGTGCGGCAACTCCACGACGAGATCGTGCACCCCATCGCCACCGAAGTCACCCAAGGCGCCTGGTATCGCCAATGGCGGTTGGTCAGCCTCGATGGCAGCAAACTGGACATCCCGGACGAAGCCGAGAACCGCGCGGTCTTTGGGGTGCCGGGGGCGTCACGGGGGGCCGCCGCCTTCCCTCAAATCCGCTTCGTCGCCCTGGTGGAGAATGGCACCCACGTGATCTTTGGCAGCCGGATGGGGGCCAGCAAGGTCGGGGAAATCACGCTCGCAAAAGAGGTCATCCCGCGGCTCGAGCCTGGCATGTTGTGCTTGGCGGACCGTGGTTTCATCGGCTTTGCCTTATGGAAACAAGCCAAGGGGACGGGCGCCGACTTGGTCTGGCGCCTGCGAAACGACCTGGTGTTTCCACGGGTAACGGAACTGGGGGATGGGTCCTACCTCAGCACGATGCTGCCGCCCCGGGGCGCTCGAAAGGTTGCTCGGAAACCGGTTCGGAGGGTTGTCGCCCGTAAGAAGAAGCAGCTTGGCATTCCCGTGCGGATCGTGGAATACACCTTGGACGGGGTCCCGGATGCCGAGTCCACCTACCGGGTGGCGACCACCATCCTGGATCCGGCCAAGGCTCCCGCCAAAGAGCTGGCCGCCCTTTATCACGAGCGCTGGGAAATTGAATCCGCCTTCGATGAGTTGAAGACCCATCTGCGGGGCCGGCAGATCACCTTGCGCAGCAAAACCCCGGACCTGGTCCGACAGGAATTCTATGGGCTCATGATGGCTCATTTCGCCATCCGGGGCCTCATGCATGAGGCGGCGCTCAAAGGAGATGTCGATCCCGACCGCCTATCATTCATGCACGCGGTGCGCGTGATTCGGCGGAAAATGGCGCGTTTCGCGTCTCTCCCCCCCTCGGAACAGATCCGCCTTTCATGAACGGGTGTTGCTGGAACTCCTGGATGAGCCTGTAGTCTCCAGCCGATCCCGTCAGAACCCCCGAGGCGTCAAAAGGAAGATGAGCAACTATCCGCTGCGCAAGCGGGGCCAGCCAACTAACCCGGGTTCCGCACGAAAGTCGCTAACTAGCTTTGTTACCAATCCCGAGTCCCGTTTTTAGTGACTAGAAACGGGCTCGCGGCGGTTGGTCTCAGACCCAGGCCTTGATCGGCTTCATGGGTTCCGGATCGAGGTCG
>CAIQQM010000094.1 GCA_903873945.1 uncultured Verrucomicrobiota bacterium | reverse complement strand
CGGCGTTGCGGGTCGGCCGAAACATGGCGACCAAATCCAAGGCCGGCAGGTTGAAGCCTTCGGTCAGGCAGTTGCCAATCACGGCCACGCTGCCATTGCGCCGGACGATGAGGTTGGTGGACTCGGTGGAGGCGCACCAGACGATCTCCTCGGCCGGTGACTGGGTTTCCCACTGCAATCCCGTGTCCCCAGCGCCAATCGAAACGTGCAACTGCGGGTTCAGAGCCAGGGCAAATTGTCGTCCCTCCCGGGCAAGCTCCGCTCTATAACCGCGGCAAACGGCAACGGCCTGAAGTTGGTCCAACATCTCCTGATCGGCGCTCGTGAGTTTGAAGGATTCAGCTTTTTCACCGCCCGGTGTTCCCTCCGGCCCGGCTCCTTCAGACAGCATGAATCCCCGAAACAAGGCCTTCAGTTGGTCTGCATTAAGGTTCCACCACAAAGGGTTTTTGCCCTTTTGCAGGTATGGAGTCAGGCATCGGTGCCCGCTGCCGGGCTTCTCGCGTCCGCCATTTCCCAGCCACAGCCCAATGAAGGCACATTGGTTGCGGTTTAGAAACCTTGCTTCCTTATACGGGTTCTCCGCCTGCGGATCATCCGGGGGCAACGGTACCTGCGCCGCTGCCATCCCCGGGTCTTGCTGTCCGCAGACAGGGTATTTCCACGCCTGCCCGATCAAGTCCTGGCTTGGGACATGCGTGTATTCCTGATCTTTCAAGACCACCATTCGGTGCCCCTCGGTGACACGCAGGCTTTGGGCACCGGCGAGAACCACCATCCGCTCGCCGGGTTTGCGGGGCCGTACGATGATGTCCTTGGGCGGACTGAACCAGATTCGACCGTTCTCCCAATTCGCTACGAGGTCCTCGCGGGTGAGAGTCTGATGATTCTTCCAACCGTCCAGGGCGAGGATCTCGGTCTGGGCGTCGAGACACAGATTGTTGGTCAGCACGTCCAGCTTCCCCTCACGGATGCCCTGATAGTAGCCCTTGCGTTCGGAGGTGGGGGTGTCCCCGTAAACCTCTGCCACACGGAATCCGGTTTCACGCAGTTGAGCGGAGATTTTCCTGCCGTGTTCCACGGTGGCGGCAAACAGGATGGTCTTCCGCCCCGGCGCATGCTCTTGAAGGAGTTTCACGCAGGATCGCAAGACATCGGGATGGCATAGAAGGTCCGAAAGACTTTCGGCATCGTAGTCTCCCAGCCGCTTTTTGACGTGACCGAGGTTGAGTTCGAGTTTGCCGACCGGCTTGGGGGGCACCAGAATCCCCAGGCCGATGCCATCCGTTGTGTTTCGCTCGACGAGCACCGTGCCCAGATCAATCCGGTTGGCGATGTCGGAACGGTAAGGGGTGGCGGTCAGGTTCAGGATCTTGGCCCGGGGAAAGGTCTGCTTGACCTGCATCCAGCTCAAGGCCAGCGCGTGATGGGCCTCATCGCAGACGATCAGGTCGGGCGCAAAATCCCCGGCCAGATGTTGCAGGCGCCTGCCGTGCAGGGTGGCTACGGAGCCGACGATGATGTTCGACAGTCCGGTGGATCGGTGGCGGGCCTGTTCGATTTCACAATACTCGCCGGTGTAGTGCTCCAGCTCCTGTTTTGACTGTTCGATCAATTCCTCGCGGTGGGTCAACCAGAGTATCTTTGCGTTGGGCTTGATCGTGGTCAGGAGCCGGCGGATGCAGGACGCCGCGGTCCGCGTCTTGCCCATGCCCATCGCCAGGGAGATGAGGGCCTCGCTGGGAGCTTCCGGACCGGTATTCTGAACCCAGGCGGCGAATGTATCGACCCCCTCAGCCTGGTAGTCGTAGAGCTTTTCTTCCGGGGGCTTCATTCAGCGGTCAAGCGGCCAGGGCGACCGCCGGTTTGCGGCGCAGAGCCCGAATGTCTTGGGCATGTTTTTGCATGATGGGAATGAGTTTGGCCGGTGTCAGCACCTCGATCCGGAGGCTGTCCTCGTTGGTCACCTTGACCT
>CAIQQM010000093.1 GCA_903873945.1 uncultured Verrucomicrobiota bacterium | reverse complement strand
CTTCGCCAACGCCGAGGACAAAGCTATAGCCCGCGATACTTCGCACGGGCAGGACAATAGGTTTTAGTTCGCTCCGCTCAAAATGTGTAAACGGCGGCTGAAAAGTGCGGCGGGGTCATGTGTGTGACGGGGCGGTTCAAAAGTGCGGCATCTTCATTAACAATGAAGCATGTATCGCAATATGGAAGACTGGGCTGAGATTCGCAAAAAAGTGTTGGCAGGAGGAGTGAGCCGGCGGGAGATTCTCCGGCAGACGGGGATGCACCGGAAGACGTTGAAGAAGATTCTGGAACACAGTTCCCCGCCGGGTTACCGGCAACAAAAACCGCGACCGAAGAAGAAGCTTGGGGCTTTTCTGGAACGGATCAAACAAATCCTGAAGGATGACCAAGCGATGCCGCGCAAACAGCGGCACACGGCCAAACGGATCTGGGAAAGGCTGCGGGAGGATGGTTTCACGGGCGGCTACACCGTGGTCAAGGATGCGGTGCGAGATTTGACGCAGAAGACCCAAGAGGTGTTTGTCCCCTTACAGCATCTCCCTGGCGAGGCGCAGGTGGACTTCGGTCACGCGCTAGCCAACGTGAATGGCCGGTTGCGCAAGGTGGCGTTCTTCGTGATGGCGTTGCCGTATAGCGACGCGGCCTTTGTGATGGCGTTCGAGCGTGAATGCACCGAGACGTTCTGGGAGGGGCATGTGCGGGCGTTCGAGTTTTTCGGCGGCGTTCCCAACCGGATCACCTATGACAACACGAAGGTGGCGGTGAGCAAGATATTGGGGAAGGAACGGCGATTAACGCAGGGATTTCTCCAGCTCAAAAGCCATTACCTCTTTGACCATCACTTCTGTCGGGTAGCGCGTGGCAACGAGAAGGGCGTGGTGGAAGGTCAGGTGAAGTTTACGCGCCTGAACTACTTCGTGCCGGTGCCGCTGGCCGGCGACATGGCCGGACTCAATGGCCATCTGTATCTACGCTGCAAGGATGATCAAACCCGCTGGCTGCGTGGTCAGACGGGCACCAAAGCGCAGTTGTTGTTGGACGATCAAAAAGCCTTCCTGCCACTGCCGACCACACCCTTCGAGGCCTGCCGCAAGTTTTCAACGGCGGCCAGTTCGTTGTCGCTGGTGCGGTTTGACCGGAACGATTATTCGGTGCCGGTGCGCTATGCCTACCATCCCATCGTAGCCAAGGGTTATTTTGACCGAGTCGTCTTGTGCGCCGATGGTCACGAAGTGGCACAGCATGTCCGGATCTGGGAAGATGAGCAGGTTTGCTTTGAACCATTGCATTATCTGGCGCTGCTGGAGACCAAGCCGGGAGCATTTGATCATGCCCGTCCGCTGATGGGTTGGACGTTGCCAGAGTGTTTTGCGCTGTTGCGCCGCCGACTGGAGGCGGAACGGGACGGCGATGGCACGCGAGAGTATATCAAGGTGCTTCGGTTGCTGGAGAAGCATCCGCTGCCAAAGTTGCGGCGGGCCGTGGAACAGGCACTGGCGGTTGGAGCCATCACCCGCGATGCCGTAGCCCAGTTCCTCTATCCACGGGAAGACTGGAGTGCCACGCTGTTCTCATTGGACGGACATCCGCATCTACGGCACGTTCGCGTAGCCGCGCCGAATCTGGCTTTATACACGGAACTGGTCGGAGGTGTGCTATGAGCAAAAATCCCTCCGTGCTCCTGCTGGAGCATCACTTGAAGGAACTCAAACTGCCGACCTTTCTGCGCGACTACGACAGTGTCGGGTCCGTGTGTAGTCAGGAACGCTGTGATTACCCGACATATTTGTTGCGGTTGGCCGAACGGGAGTTGATTGACCGCGAACGTCGTGCCACCGAACGGCGGATCAAAGAAGCGAACTTCCCCGTGCTCAAGACCATCGAAACTTTTGACTTCGCCGCCCAAGTTTCGATCAACGAACACTTGGTGCGGGAACTCCTGCGGGGCGAATACATCAGCAAACGCGAGAACCTTTTGCTGGTCGGCAACCCCGGCACCGGCAAAACACATCTGGCGACCGCCTTGGGCTTCGCCGCCTGTAGTCAGGGCAAACGCGTGCGCTTCATGACCACCACCGGACTGGTGACGCAGTTGCTGGAACAACGGGAGACGCGAACCTTGCAACGGCTGCACAAACAACTGGAACGACTGGACGTGATGATCTTGGATGAACTCGGTTACGTCCCGTTCTCGAAGACTGGGGCAGAACTGCTGTTTGATGTGGTGAGCCGGGCGTATGAACGGACCAGCCTGATCGTCACCACCAATCTGCCCTTTGAACAATGGACCGAAGTGCTGGGCAGCGAACGGTTGACGGGCGCACTGCTAGACCGTCTGACCCATCGGGTTCACATCCTGGAAGCCAACGGCCAGAGCTTTCGGCTGACGGATGCCAAACGCCGGCTGAAACGCAAGTAAATCAAACGAACCTTCGACCGCAGGAGGGGGCGAGCTAAAGGCTCGAAGCTCCCCCTCCTGCTGCTTCTACCTCGAAGCGGAATCAACAGCTTGACGGAGACCTGAAAATCCAGTTCCCTTTGCTCGGAAGGTGAGGCACTTTTCGAGCGCCACCCGCCGCACTTTTCAACCGCCGTTTACACCTGCGCCTGCTTGGCTGCCAAACTCGTGGCCCAGGCCTTCTTTTCGCCCAGCTTGTTCTTCAGTTCATCGAAAACCTTCTCCACGTCCCAGCGGCGGCGATAGAGTTCGGCGAGCACGCCCGGCGGCAGATCCGGCTCGTTGGTCAGAAACTCATAAGCCTTGCCGGCCACCGGGTCGATATAGCCGATCAGGCGCAGACTGTG
>CAIQQM010000092.1 GCA_903873945.1 uncultured Verrucomicrobiota bacterium | reverse complement strand
GTACCCGGATCTTGTCTTCCGTCGTATATCGTTTGCCTTTCATTGTCTGGTCCTTTCGTCCGGCCCAGACTAACACTGCAAGTGGCCCGAAAAAGCGAAGTCACGTCAACGTCACCTGCCGATAATTGACTAAATCTAATTAACTGCATAAGTTATACTATAAGTTTGAGTGTAACTATGAACCTGTTAAGCGCAAAGCTTGGGATGTGGAGCGGGTGGAAGGAGTCCAAACGGCTGTGCGTTTCGGCAGTCTTCGAAGATTCGGAAACCTGTGCCCGTGTGGCTCAGTTCTTCAGGGATCTTTCCGGGGATTTGGGACAGCAGTGCCAGGTCATTCAGCATGTTTGGCTGGTCAACGAATTTCGTGTGCCTGAACTCAAAGAGATTGCGGCGGATGAGGCTGCCCATGACGACCTCATTATTCTTGCCATGCATTCTGATGGCAGTTTGTCGGAACACCTCCAGAGCTGGATCGACCTCTGGCTTTCTCGGAAAGGTGGCCAACCGGCCGTTTTTGGGGCCCTCCTGGACCCTGACACTGCACAAGACTCCAGTTCGATGCACCTGTGTTTGCGGGAAATAGCCAGAAGGGGCAACATGGAGTTCTTCGCCCAATGACGCAAGCGCTTGCAGGGCGCTGTCTGGCTGACCGCCATGATTTTCGGAAATCCTTAGTTCCTTTGAAAACCAAGATAACAGACAAGGCCGCACGCCAGAGCTGAACCCAGCAAACAAAGCAAAGCGTCAGCGAATTGCTCCATCTGTACTGCTTTGATGCCAGTGAGCGTCCCGGTAAGCAGGCAACCGAAAACGACAAATTCCAATCTGCCCTGTGTTATACGCGTACGGTCGTGTACAGATTTGTCTCGATTTGGTGTTTCAACGTTCGGCTGGGATGTCATGGATACATCTTATTATAATGTATATGCGCCATTTTGAGATTTCGACGAGGGCCACCTCGGCTCGAACCACAGGCTCAAAAACACGCTTCGCATACGTTACGGTGACGGTTAGCATACCCTGTTCCAACCCACTTCCCCCACTTGCGCCCTGGGGCCAGAAAGCCTTTTCCAAGGCCGTGATATCATATCTCTGAATCCTGACAAATTGGAGCACGGACAACTGGTGTTTGCGGCGCGTAATCGGAAATTGGCAAATGGAAACCGCCAATCCACAATCCGCCGATGCCCGCTTATGCGCTGACGATTTTCACGGGGGCATTCCTGTTGTTCCAGGTGCAGCCGCTCATCGGCAAGTACATCCTGCCATGGTTTGGCGGCGGCCCCGGTGTCTGGACGACGTGCATGCTGTTCTTTCAGGTGCTGCTTCTGGGTGGTTACGCCTACGCCCATTTTACATCCCGCTGGCTTAAGCCCCGCACCCAGGTCATTGTTCATCTGCTCCTGCTGCTCACGGCATTGGCGTTGCTGCCCATCACCCCCGCCGATTCCTGGAAACCGCGCGGCGGCGGAAATCCCACCCTCCAAATTCTCGCCTTGTTAACCCTGTGCCTCGGTTTGCCTTACTTCGTCCTCTCCTCCACCGGCCCGCTGGTGCAGCAATGGTTCAGCCGCACAAATCCAGGCAAATCCCCCTACCGGCTCTATGCGCTCTCGAATGCCGGTTCGTTACTGGCACTTGTCAGTTATCCCTTCCTCTTCGAAACCCATTTCACGCGCAAAATGCAGGCCGTCCTCTGGGCGTGGGGACTGATGGCCTACGTGCTTTGCTGCGCATTCTGCGCCATAAAACTCTGGAAAGCGTCCGGAGAAAAGCAACCCGAAGTTCGAAATCCAACGCCTGTAGCCCCCGCCCAGCCGGCGGCACTCTGCGCCCGGGACTCTCTCAACTCCCCAATCTCAATTCTCAGCCGCTTTCTGTGGTTATTTCTCCCCGCTTGCGCTTCCGTTCTGCTGCTGGCGACGACAAACAAAATGTGCCAGGACGTGGCGGTCATTCCCTTCCTTTGGGTGCTGCCGTTGGCGCTTTACCTGTTGAGTTTCATCATTTCTTTCGATAGCCCGCGATGGTACATGCGTTTCCCCTTCACGCTTGCCCTCATCGCCGCCCTGGGCGCGATCTGCTGGGCCCTGCATGAAGGCACCGATCTTTCGCTCTACAAACAGATCGGGATTTATTCCGGCGGCCTGTTCGTCTGCTGCATGGTTTGCCATGGGGAGTTGTTTCGGTTGAGGCCGGATCCCCGCCATCTCACCGGGTTTTACTTGATGATCGCCGCTGGCGGCGCTCTGGGCGGCCTCTTCGTCGCCGTCGTCGCGCCCATCATCTTCACCGATTACTACGAACTGCAGTGGGGGCTTTTATCGTGCGGACTCTTGTTCCTCATCGTCTGCATGACCGTCCCCGCCGCCTCCCGCGAATGGCCTCTCCTCGCCTGCACTCTGCCCGTGGTCGTCTTTGGCGCCATCGACTGGCTCCTCGCAGGACTCGCCGAACAAGCCAAAACCATTCCCAGGAGCTATTTCCTTAGCTTGCGAATTGGCATGTGGATCTTGCTGGCGTTGTTCGTCATGGTCTGGATTGCGCGCCGGAAATATAGGAATTTCCGCCATTGGCGCTTTCTCGCCTGCCTCTGGCTTTCGTTGGGCTGGCTGGGCCTGGCCACGACTCTGTGGATGCAGGGCCGGCGAGCTGACGGCGACATCATTTACACCTCGCGCAATTTCTACGGCGTGCTCACGGTGTACGAGCACCGCCGGAACGAGCCGAAATCGCACCATTTCCTCCTGCAACACGGTCGCATCACTCACGGCTTGCAATTCGCCGACCGCGAACAGGCCACCTGGCCCATAAGCTACTACGGCGCCGAAAGCGGGATTGGCCTTGCCATGGCAGCGATGCCGGCCGGTCCGAGGCGCATCGGTGTGGTCGGCCTTGGCACGGGCACCATGGCCGCTTATGGCCGGGCGCAGGATTACCTGCGCATGTATGAAATTAATCCCGAGGTAAAACGGCTGGCGACTTCGCGATTCACCTACATCGCCAATTGCCCCGGAAAAGTCGAAATCACTCTTGGTGACGCCCGGCTCTCCATGGAAACAGAACCCCGGCAGCACTTCGACCTCCTCGTCTTGGATGCTTTCAGCAGTGACGCCATCCCTGTGCATTTGCTCACCAAAGAAGCCTTTGATGTTTACGGACGCCACCTTAATACGAATGGCGTCATCGCCGTGCACATCTCCAATCGCTACCTCGACCTCGAACCAGTCGTTGTAAACATTGCCAAATGCTTTAACTATAAGCTCGCTGCTGTCGATTACGACGACACGGAAGACGAAGAAGATTGGTGGCTCTATTCGTCCACATGGGTTCTGCTGACGCACAATGCAGACATCGTTAACTCCGCACCCATCCGCAATGCCGCCTACAAAGTGAAAACCAACGCCTCCGGGGTGCCCCTGTGGACAGACGACTTCGCCAGCCTGTTCCAGATCTTAAGGTAGGTGGTTTTGTCTCCCGACACCGGGTGTTGGTGGTGCTATGATCGGTGCCACCCTCAACCTTCAACCCGGGCGACTGGAAGTACTGTCCCGACTGCGTATCGCACAAAAGAACTCGCATGACCTTCCGGTCTGAGTGTGGTCGCTCGCTCTAATGCCTTGAATACGAGTCGGTCTTATCCACAGCAACTCACAGCTTGTTCACAGCTTATTCAGAGCGTCTCGCCGCAAGTGGAAGAGAGGGAGAGGCTGTTCCGGGAGCGAAAGCGCGGTATGTTTTGGGGAAGTTCGTCAGGCCATAACCACAAAAAGCGGAAGGAGTAGAAAGCCGGAAAAGATCCTCGGCTGGCGTTTCTCTTCCATGCTATTGTCAGGCCGAAGACACAAAACGGTCTTATGAAAGCCGCCAAAATCAATCGCCGCCACTTTCTTGCGGCAGCGCTGTTTTCCATGCCGCTGTTGGCCGCGGCCGATGCCAAGTGGGCAGAACCAACCTGGGTGAAAATTCGACGACTTCGGATTGGCAGAGGCAGACCGACGCACCGATTTATTCATGTTACGGACATTCACCACAAGGGTGACCGTGCGTACTTGCAGTCAGTTGACCGGGTTCACTTTTTTGTACCACTCCATGAGTTAGTCAGAGCACTTGGTTGATGTTATGTTTTTGTTCTGATTTTGTCCATCCTTGGCGGAGGGAGGGCGAAGCCCGACCGGAGCCAGGGATGGACAGAGTTGCGC
>CAIQQM010000091.1 GCA_903873945.1 uncultured Verrucomicrobiota bacterium | reverse complement strand
TAGGAGCACCCACCGCCAGCCGGGGCGTATCCGGCAGAATGAGGGGGACGAGATGAAAACAGGAGTCATATACGTTTACGCGGAATGCACGAATCTAGCTGGAAGCCGATGCTTCCGCGATGCTGATGACCGTGATGACGTGGTGCAATTTGACGTAACGGTAAGTCAATACAAGCATCTTCGGCGATTGGCTCGGAATCGCGCATTAGGCTGCGGGGCTCAAATGTTTTACCGTCGTTGCGCACGCCGTGTAATGGAATCATTGCGCCACGCATAACCGCTGTTCGACGCAGCAAAGGAGACAGAACAATGAAAATCGTTTCTGCCGCAACCACACCCGCTGAGATGAGAGACGAAATCGCGGAGTATCTCGCTCATGTTTCCATCGTCTTACAATCACACGCTGCGACCACCGAAGGACAGACGGCATTCGCGCAGCTTGAGGGGGCAGCTAACGCATTCAAGGAAGCCGCGTTCCAGATTCGCAACATCGAACTGACCGCGAGTGGGGGGAGAGAGGGGGATAAATGAGCAAGTTTACAGTGATTGACGAGCAAAAACTCACGTACCCCGACTGGCAGGAGATTTGCAGGAATCAGCCCATGTGGGCCGACATCATCATCCCCGCGCCGAAAACCTCACGGGGGTTGATTCGGGGCACTGTCTACGCTTTGGCTCTGGCCGCTCCGCTTTGGGTGGGGCTGCTGGTCTGGATTCTGAGCAAGTAACCGCCCGCCGGGGGCGTATCCGGCACGAGGAGGAAACATGAACGCCAAAGCAACGTCACCATCGGAATTTGCAAACGAACTTCGTCGGGTTGCCGATTTTGTCGAGCGTCACCCTGAACTTGGAACCCCTAATGGCGGAACCGTCTTCTACTTCCGCGACGAATTCACCAACCACTGCCTCGTCAACGGCGCACAGGTCATCGTTGACGCTCTCGCCCGCGACGGGTACGACTATGCCAAGCGGGGCCACAATGGAATCGACGGTGACCTGGGATGCAACATTAAACTCTATGCCACCGTGCCTGCCAAGTCGTTCGTTCCCGTCGTCACCCTCACGGAAACGACCTACTGCGAGTTGCCGAAGCCCACGGAGGCCGCATGACCGCCTACTTGCTCACTGCACAACTGAATGGGGATGGGTCGCTGCCTGCCTATGCTTGGCCTTGGCCTATGCCCTCTACCAGCACATCAACGACAAGGATTGACTATGATCCGCGAACACATTAGCGCAACTCTCACCGCCCTGTGCCTGCTCGTCCTTTTGGCCGAAGTCTGGATTCTCATGGCAATCACCAACTAGGAGGAAGCAAATGAAGTGCGTTAACCGCGTCACCCTCTTGGGCACCGTCGGGCGGGAACCTGAATCAAAGGTTTTGCCGTCCGGTTCCACAGTAACCAACCTCAGCCTTGCAACGTCCGAGCGGTACAAGGATCAACAGGGCCAGCAGCAGGAAAAAACCGAATGGCACAACCTCACTGCCTACGGCAAACTGGCCGAGGTCTGCCGCGATTATGTCCACAAAGGCTCGAAGCTCTACGTTGAAGGCCGACTGACCACCCGCTCCTGGGAGAAAGACGGCTCCACAGTCTACCGTTCTGAGATTGTCATGGCGGAGGTTTCCATCCTGGAATCCAAGACTGCAAAGCAGGAAGCCAAGCCGGATCCAGAACAGGAGCCTATCGACGCTGCCGACATTCCGTTCTAAGCTATCCCGGCGTGTTCTTCTCGATGGCAAGCTGGTAGTCTTCCATCCCATAGCTTGCCATCATTCGATTCACTGAGGCCGTGGTCTTTTCCATCATTGGCAGGTATTTTGCTTTCGATGGATTTGCCCACGGCTTTTGACCGCTCATCCGCTCATACCAGTAGACCGTTTGCAGTCGCTCTTGATAGATGGCGTTATCCCACGGCATAGGCTCATGGACAAAGCCCTTACTAGGAAATCGTCGTTTCATCGGGCACACCTTCGGCTTTGAGGGAAAAAATAGGCTACGCATTTGCGGTCAATCGCTCATTTTCCGGGGGAGCCGTGGTTCGTTAATCCCACGCTGGAAACAGGCCCGAAGCCTGATGAGTGCAAGCACCCTATCCTAATCTGCCCTTCCCGATAAACACTGCCCCATTACTCCGCGTCTCTAGTCGGAAGCCCGTTACCGGGCCGGGGATGCGCTCAAAGCCGCCCGTATGACACTGGTTGCCACACGCTTAAAAAAAGCATTTGAGCGAACGACCACAAAACCGATGCCAAAGCGCAAGAGCACTTGCCCAAACGATACGAATTGTGCAAAGATGGTTTCATGCTTTGGCGAGCTAAGAATCTCACACCTCCCGAGATTCCGTCAAGCCCTCACCTTAATTGGTGGGGGCTTGGTGTTTACGGCCGACCCCTCTTCGCAATTGCGTACGGGTCGGTTTTCTTATGCTGTGACGAGCTAGGTTGCGCACACCCCCCGCGCTTCCTCAAGCCCTCACCTTAATCGGTGGGGGCTTATATACTTGAGCCCCTTTCATACAGACCACTGTTCCGCCATAGCATCGGCAATACCCTGATAGGTGATTGACCTGCGCTGTTGGCGTGTCATCCCATTCACAATTCCGGGAGGTTCAAAATGCACTCGTGGAACCCGACCATCCACGATGTTTGTTGGGACTAGCGGCTTGAATCCCTTGAGCCAAAGACAGGTGGCCTTCACTTCACCGTGCCCGAACTGCCAAGGTTGAATGATTTGCGTTGGCTTGCCGAGTTTTGAGCGCGTGGAGAGAACCCCTATGGGATTCTCTAATGCAATCAACGGAATATCCATCCACCAGCAAGCCTCAGCGAAAGCAATAGCATCAGCCTGCTCCTGTTCGCGGCCCCTGAACCATCGTGCCCCGGCTACTGTGAGCCGGGTACAGGGGGGATGGAAGATGGCGAAGTCCCAGCGGCGCGAACGTGCTACCTCGATTGCATCTCCTACGATGTGGTAAGGGCTACCATCGTCTGCCGGTACAAGATCGTTGGAGTAAACCTCGTGTCCCCGGTCTCTCCAAGCTTGACGCACAACCCCGCTTCGTTCACATCCAATTAAACCCAGCATTTTCAACCTTTCTTGTCTCCGAGGGAGTTAAGTAGTAATTCCCTTAATCGGTGGGGGCTTGGTGTTTAGGGGGACAAGGCTTCCCCCCTGCATTGTGGCTCTTGCCGTGGCACTCACCACAGCCCCACCAATGCGCCTGTTGCTCAGACGGCATCCAACCGAATCGACGTTTCGCCCTGGCATGGCACAGATGCCCCGCAGACAGGGGTACAAAGCGCCGACACCAGTGACACAGCCCTTGGGCCGTCTGATAGCACTCCAGACGCGCCTGAGCCTTCTCTGCGCTGGTAGGTTCTCCCCGGCGCAGCGTTGGACGTTTGGGACGTAGCGGGGTGCGCTTCAATGTTTCCTCCTCGCCCATGACATAAGCAACTGGAACGCTTCTGGAGGCAGAAACGGGTTGTCCAGCTTGAAACGGTGGGTGGTCTTATCGGGGTAGGGTCTGCCGGAAAGCTCCCGCATCACATAGTCCCGCCTGTCCTGCCAATGCAGCAGCGTATCCTCAACCGTCCAGCCCCGCTTTTCCATCATGCGATAGTAAGCCGATTTGACGTAGGGGCATTTAGGTGGCCTTGACATTCTTCCTCCGCAGACCCTTGAGGGCAATTCCAAGCCGCTCGACAATCTCCTCTGGCTGGTCAATCGCTTCCCAGGCTTCCTCTTGAGCCTGAGCGCAAGCCTTGATGATCCGCCGCAGCGTCGCATAGTACCGAATGCACCCAACCCATCGTTTATTGTAGCCGCGCCCCGGCAAACCCTCTGTCAAGAAAGCAAGGTAGGATGCGGGGGACTTTCCCAAATCAGACAAGGCTCCTATACGCTTCATGTGTTCGACTAGCGTAACGAGGTCTATGCCGCCCTCAATCTCCAGCATGGCCTTGAAGATTCTCCGATGCGAGTCTAAGGAGAAATCTTCCGGCACCAGGCCCAAGGTTGGCAGAATTGAATTGTCCAAGATGACCGCTCCCAACACGGCCCTCTCTGCGTCATGATTGCAGGGAAGCTGCTTGATTGGCTCTGGACTGCTTTCTCTTGCTCTCGACATATTTCCTCGTCTCCAATCGGTCAAAGGCCTCAACCTCTACGGTGGGCCGTTGCGGAATCTTTTGCAGTTGATTAGGCCAAACGCCGAACTTTGCACGGTATCTGTTCGCTGCGCTGCCTGACTTCCTGTCGCCTTCAATCTCCAAGTACAGCAGCCCGGAAAACCATTCCTGCTTCTCTGCCATGCTGTACTCGCGCTTCGCCTTCTTCTTCGGCTGAGTTCCGTATACGATGAGGTCGCCGTCCGTATGCTCTACGCCTGTCGCACGGATAGCGTTTCCGCAGCGTAGGCAAATCAGTTGCCCCGGCTCTATCAGGACTTTGCAGATGGGGCACTTTTTTGGCTTAGGGGGCCGCTTCTCACCTTCGTATGCCGATTCCCGTGAGGTTGGGTCATGCGTATCCAAATGGTCGTGGTAGATTTCCCAGAACAGCCCCAAGGCCAAATTGTTCCCCGCATGGTCGAACAGGCGAAGATGTTCTTTGCCTGGAGCCGTGCGAATGCCCCTACCGGGCCCTTGGACGTGTTTAATCTCTGAGCGGGTCGGCTGTCCCATGATGATGTTTCTAACGTCTTCATCTACGCCCTCAATCAGACAGCCCACGGAGGAAATCCCGGCAATGTCGCCGTATTGCATTTTCTCGAACTCCCGCCGTCTATTCTCAACCGATACATGAGCGTCGATATAGCCGAACGGAATTCCGGCATCCTCGAATGCCTCTCTTTGCGCCTTGGCATGGTCACGGTTCACGCAATACATGAACGTCTTCTCGCCAGTAGAGTAGGCTTTCCAAGTGTCCACCACGTTTCCGACAATGCGCCGTTGCGACATCTCTCGCGCCGCCGATGCGTCTGTGAATTCCCCTTGCTTCACGACCAGAGCGGAGCGGTCGGCGCTCTCATCCGGTACATACAACACGGTTGGGGTCAAGAGTCCGTGCGAGATTAGCTGCGGGATCGTCGCCGCTACAATCAGTTTTGTCCAGCGCAGTCCCAAACCCTTCGACCACGGCGTCGCGGTCATGCCTATCGCAATCTTGTCTTTCCACGGCCCGTCCAAACTCTCGTTAAACCCGTCCCACTCGCGGTGAACCTCATCGATGATGATGAGGTCAATGTCCGGCAAATTCCGCTTGAGGAGTGTCTGTATCGACGCAATCTGCACACTCGCCAGCGGGTCAGTCAGCGGGTGGTTTGCTTGCATGATGCCTATGTCCCGAATGCCGTCAGCTTGAAATGAGCGATATGTCTGCTCCACAAGCGAAATGGAAGGGACACAGACAAGGGCTCGATTGCCTTTGTTCAGTGCCCCTTGGATAATATGGGTGAAGGTAATCGTCTTCCCAAAGCCCGTTGGAGCTTGGATGATGATGCGCCGATGCCTCTCCCGTATCGCCTGCCTCAAATTATCGATGGCTAGTGCTTGCAGCGGTCGTAGCGGCCTGAGCATCAATGCGCCTCATGGGGTACTTGTCTTTGACGATTTGGGTGTACAGCTTGTCGGGGTACGGAGAGCGGCTCAACTTGGCATATACGTCTTCCGGCACGTTCGGCTCGGATGACTCGTATCGGCGTGAGCCTTCCTTGGCCGCAAATATGATGACCAGCCGCCCCTCTTTCCAGCCTACGCCGATTACGTTCTTTCCACCGACTCCGCGCACGGGAACCCTGAATCGGTACTCTCTAGCATCCGGGTTCCACTCGTACTCGCGCCGTTTAGCCTCTGCCAAGATGAATTGAGCGCAGTCCTTTCCATATTTGTCCACCAGCCGCCGCAACTCAGCAAGGTTGGCGTTCCACGCCTCTAGCGTAGGGATGCCGTCAATCACAGCTTTCCACACGATTTCGCTCATGGTCTTCCTCCTTCACTCTCAACTCAAACGGCGCAACCGGAGTCAATCCGCGACTCGCAAAGAACGCCTCAATCTCCAGGTTCATCAACACCGCCTGCGCCTCGATGTAGTCCAGCACGTCTTTGCCCTCAAGCACCGAACCGTCGTAAATCTCCAACCGCAACTCTTCGACGGTCGTTCGGCGGTAAAAGAATCGACCGCGTGAGTCCTCGATGCGCGGGTCGTAGCTCACAAAGTCAATGTAGTTCCTGCCAGAGCAGAGAAGCTGCGTTGCCACTTGCGGGACGTAATCATCCGGCATCACGTCCTCGACCATGTAACCCAAGTGAGTCGTGGTGTTGGGGCATTTGATTTCAAGCACCCCATCCTCGTCAATCAGCCCATCAGGACTGGCGGCGATGAAGTCGTGGCGGGGATGCACCACTAGGTTTACAGGCTCTACGAGGGTTTTCGTCGCCATCTCGTAGCACTGCCTTGCCTCGCCCTCGTATTGGATGCCCCACTCCATTTCCGGCGACGTGAAGTTGTTTGCCATCCTTCCCGTCAGCCGCTCGGCAATCAACTTCATCTTGTAGTTGTCGCGCACCTTGGAGGACTCGCCAGCCTTCTTGCCGTTCGATGCCCGTTTGAGATACGCAATGCAGTCGGCCATGCCGGATGCCGTAATCCTGCCCAACCGCTGCTTCATCCACTCATCAGACTGTTGCGATCCGTATGTTTCAATCATGCCTTCTCCTTCGCCAGCGCAATCAGCCGCTCATTCTTGGCCACAGAGAGCTTATCCGTTGCCGCCTTGTCTCCAATCTTCCCAGCCTTTTCGAGCGCGGGCATATACACGGTCAGCAGTGCCGACTTGCTCTCCGCCGTCCGAATCTTCTCCAGCATCTCGTCAAGCCCTTCCATCGAAGGAACAGCCTGGCCGTCATTATCCATCCCGGTCGCAGTGATGCCGCACGACATGAGCAGCGTGTACCGCTGGAGG
>CAIQQM010000090.1 GCA_903873945.1 uncultured Verrucomicrobiota bacterium | reverse complement strand
TCGCCCGCCTCGTCCCGGTCGTACGCGATCAGAACCCGTTCGGTTCCATATCTCGCGAAGGCCTCCAGGTGATCCGGCGTGAATCCCTCCACCCCATACGCCGCCGTCACGTTGCGGTAACCAGCGCACCAGAACGTCAGCGCGTCGATCAGCGCCTCACACAGGATGATTTCCCTGGAATCGCGCAGCGCTTCGATGTTCCAGACGCCCTTGTGTGTTCCGGGAAGGTAGAGGTGGAGCGGGGTTCCTTTGCGGAGATTGGGAAGGATCTTGCGGCCATAGACCTCCGAGACGTTCCCGGCCTCGTCCGTCACCGGAATCACGAGGCTTCCTGAAAAGTGCTCGTGCCCGCTCTCCCGGTAGATGCCCACCTTCGCCAACCGGCTCCGGATCTCGCCACCCGCTTTCACCGGCTTGATGGGCAGGCTGTAGCCCAGCGTCCGATTCGCGTAGCCCAACTTGAAACGCTCGATGGCCTGGGGATGGCCGATTCCACGAGCTTTCAGATACTCCAGGGCATCGGGGGACGTCTTCAGCGTCTCGTGGTAGTAAGCGACAGCCTGTTTCAGCAGCGCCTGATCGTCGGCGTCAAAGGCCACGGGGGGCGGAATCACGCGGCTACTGCTGTGCTTCACGGAAGGCGTCGGATCCGCCGCCGTGGACACATCCAACCTCAGCCGCTCCACCGCATGCCGGAAGCTCACGCCCTGGATCTTCATCACCCAATCGATGGGACCGCCGCCCGTGCCACATCCAAAGCAGTGAAAGAGGTTCTTGGAGGGCGTGACGATCAGCGAGGCCTCCCCGTCCTCGTGGAACGGGCATTTCCCAATACGGTCCTTCCCCGACTTCGCGAGCTGGATCCCGGAGGCCTCCACCAGCCGTTCTACGCTGATTTCTACCTTCAGGCGTTCCAGCTCTGCATCGGGGATTCGGACCATGGATTTCCTCCGTTCGACAAAAACCTGTCAAGGGGGTTCTTGGGAAACTACCCGGTTGATGTTTACTGTTATTGACTGTATCGTCAATACGAAACCTATGAAAGGAGGCATATCTTCATGGCTGTTCTAGTCGCTGCCGAGACAAACATGGACAGTCGTGATGAAAAATTCTTCAAGGATCTGGGCATGCGCATGGCCAGCGCACGCAAGGCCCGGAATCTCACCCAGCAGCAGCTTGCAGAGACGCTTGGGATTGCTCAGCAAAGCTATGCCCAATACGAAACCGGGCGGGCACGAGTTCAGGCCGCCATGCTCCCTAAGCTGGCTCAACACCTGGGGCTGACCATGGATGAACTCATGGGCATAGGCACCGGAACGAAAACAAAACACGGCCCACCATCCAAACTCGAACTCCAGATCGAACGCCTACGCCAACTTCCCAAGGCCAAACAGCAACTCCTGATCGCTATGCTGGATGCAGCCCTCATTCAGGCGGGTCACTGACCTGCCTCTGTTTCTTCTTTAGCAGCTAAGAGAAAAAGCCCACTCCCATTACGATTGCTGGGGGTTGGGGGGCTTTTTTAAGCAGCTGTACTAAGAGAAATCGGCGCGTGAAAGCGACGATGCTTAGGGGCATGTTCGGCGGAACGCGAAGCTGACCCTGCTTGTCCAGCCCAACGTTTCCAAGCGTCCGATGATGTTGTGAGCCATTCGCGGCGGGAGACATAATCCTCGATTATGTCTAGGCAGGCTGCGGCAGTCTCGCGAGCGACGTTCGCGGGACCCGTTTTGATAATGCGGCATTATCGAAACGGCGCAGCCTACCGACCGCCGCGAATGGCGGCCTTGGATGTTGCCACAACCTTAGGCGACGGCAGGCGTTGGGCGCTAAACATTGCCGACGCGGAAGGCGGCCACCATCTCTTTTCTGGACGCATCGAGGTTCCGGTCACCCTGCTGACGCCTCGCCCGTCAGGTCCGAAAAGGGAAAGATCTCGCTCCTGCCGATCACAGAATTGGTTCGAGGTGGAGAGCCGGCAGCTAAGAGCTGCCCGTTGTCTTGAACGGCCACCTCTAAGCGGCCCACCCCTCCAGGACAGCGCCAGGAAAAGCACCTGTCACAGTCCTGGAAGGCGGGGTGTCCGGGGAAGGACTCGACCCATCCAGGCGTTTCAGGACCGCAGAAATCCGACGC
>CAIQQM010000089.1 GCA_903873945.1 uncultured Verrucomicrobiota bacterium | reverse complement strand
ATAATGTTGAGTGCCCAATAATGTTGAGTTGAGCGCCCTTCTGCTGCGCCGGCGGCCTTTGCCGCGCGTTTCAACTCAACATTAGTGACGGAGCATTTTGCTGCTCAGAGCGCCATCAGCCAAGCGATGAGGTCTGGATCTCGGCGCCATTTTCCTGAGTGGCGTTGCCCTTTTAGCAGCGGCTTTGCTTTAGCCAGCGTCTCGCGTTTCGCCTCCAGATCGACGGAGATGTATTTGTTGGTGGTGTTGACACTCACATGGCCTAACCAATGGGCGATCGTGCTGAGGTCCACTCCGGAGCGCAGCAAGTGAGTAGCTGTGCTATGGCGAATGGAGTGCGGGTGGAGGCGTTTGTGTTTGAGAGATGGGTGCCGCAACACCGCTTTCTCAACGTATTTATGCAAGATGAGACCTACGCCAAAGCGGGTCAGCCGGGTGCCACGATTATTAAAGAACACAGGAGCCGAGGGGTTGGACGGCTGGGCGCGTTGCTCAATTAACTTTTGGAGGAGGCTCGCTGTTTCGGGCCAAATTGGACAGGTCCTCTCTTTTTGGCCCTTACCCCGGAGCAGGACACTGCGCGGGGCGCTCAGACGCAGGTCGGCGGTTTGCAGCCCAACGATTTCACTAACCCGGGCGCCAGTGTTGAACATTAAGCTCAGCAATGCCAGGTCCCGACAACCGTTTCCGGCCTCGGTGTCTACCGCTTGGAGCACGGCCTGAATCTCGTCAAAATCCAAGTACTGGATCTCGCGGCTACCCGCGCGTTTGAAAGGGATGCTCAAAATGCGCTGGGCTTGCTCCAGGTGCTGCGGAGAGCGTCCGCCCAGGTAGCGAAAGAAGCTATGGATGGCGCTCAAGCGCACGTTGCGGCTGCTGACTTGATTCTGCCGGTCGGTTTCCAGGCTTTGAAGAAACGCGGTGACCTTTTCGACACCGAGTTGCTCGACAGCTAGTCGGCTGGGGTCGCCCTTTCTGGCGGCGGCAAACTGCAACAGCAGTTTGAGGCTGTCTCGGTAGCTCTGGATCGTATGCGGACTCAAGGCCCGTTGGCACGGCAGGTAATCCACGAAGAAGCCCTTCAAAGCCAGGGCAAGAGTCGTAGGTTTGGAAGAGTTCACGCGATGCCTCCTTCGGTCAACAGCGATGCAAACCGTTGGTGAAATCGCAGGCTGGCCGCCTGGCCCAGCTCCGGAGTGAGTTTCAGGTAATGATGGGTGCTGACAGCGTTAACGTGACCGAGGTAAGCGGCCAGATGCGGCAACTTGGCTTGCACGTCCGCCCCTTGGGCGTACCAACGTTGGAGCACCGAAACGGCGCAACTGTGTCGAAGGTCATGAAGGCGCGGCGGGTGCCCCCGTGCATTAAGGACACCGGCGCTGACGCTCACCTGACGCCACAGAACTCCCAGGCGGGTGGCCGAATAGGCTTCTGGTGAACGCTGGCGGCCCCACATGAGAAAAGCTTCGGGGGCCATCGGCAATTTCTTTTGCCCGCGCTTTTGCAGATATTCCCTCAGTTCGAGCGTAACCGAGACCGACAGCGGCACCAAGCGGGACTTGTGGAACTTGGAAAGCCGAATGTGGAGCACGCTCTGCTCCTCTTGAATATCGCCCAGCCTCAAACGGAGCAGTTCACCACGCCGCAGCCCGCAGCAGAAAAGAAGGACAAAGCCGATCCGAACGGTCTCGGCGTGCAACGGGTTCTCAGCCGCAGGCGGCAGTTGACCAGCCATCGCCAATACGCGGCTCATTTCCGCTTCGGAGACTAAGCGCGGTGACAGGACCGGGGCCGGTTTAGGGAAAGTCAGCCGGTCGGGAATGAAAGTGCCGGAATGGTCTCGGGCATGGAACAGAAGAAAGTTCCGCACGACCCGCTGACAATTACGGCTTCCTGTGGAGGTCAGACTGCCCAGGGTTTTAGTCCAGCGGGCAAACATCTCTGGGCGTATCTTGGCAGCCCGTGAATAGTGGCGGTGGAGGAAGACGTCCCAGTGGCGCAACACCGCGACCTCGGTCCGGTAAATACGCCCCAGGCCTTGCTTAAGTTCCACGAATCGCCGCAGTGACGTTGCGAAACGACTCTGAAAGCGTGCCGGAAATCTGTGGGGAAGACGCGCGGGCCTGATGCGAGGAAGGCCCTTTCTGGAGCAGAGCGGTTTTGCCGGTCCCCCCGCAGGAGCGGCAGGCACCGGAAGAGCCACCTGGCGCAGCTCATCCACATTCAGGCCCAGGTAAACGGAGGTGCTGGCAATGCCGCGATGCCCCAGTGCGTCACCGATAGCCTTAATGCCAACTCCCTGGTGCATGAGCCAGGTCGCGAAGGAATGGCGCAATACGTGCGGGCTAAACCGCGGCAGGTTTAACCCGCTGCGGCGGATGCGGCGCTCCAACGCAGCGTTAACCGAAGCCGGTGCCAAGGGAATGAGCGGAGCCCTGCTGCGGAGGAACAACTCACGTCGGCAACTCTCCGGGCGGGCCTTGCGCAAATACCCGATAAGCACGTTGGCCGCCTCGTCGGTCAGGGGCAGTTGCAGCGACTGACGGGTTTTGGCTTGTCTGACGCGCAGAGCGCGGTTGCGCCAATCAATGTTATCGAGGGTCAAACGCACCAACTCGCCACTGCGCAGCCCGTAGGCTGCCGCCAGGTAGAGCAGGGTGAAGTCGCGCCGTCCGATAGGTTCGGAACGGTCGATCGATTGGATGAGCGCCTGAATCCGCGCCCAAGGAAGGGCTCGCGGCAATCGTTCTCCACGATACACCCGGGGAGTATCGATTTGCAGATGCAACGGTCGAGACAGCACCCCCTGCGCGTGTCGCTCTTTGAGATAAGCCCGAACTGCCGCGACAACCTGCTGCATACTGGAACGGTTGTTGGTCCGCGCCGACTCTCGCATGAAGGCTTCCACCCGACGGAGTTCAAGTTGCCGTAAAGCAACTGGTTTGCCGTTAAACCGGAGGTACCGCAGGAATGCTCGGAGCTGGCCTCCACGGCACGCGATGGTCTTTTCAGCCGCACCCCGGGTCTCCCGCAGATAAGCGCCGAAGCGCTCGACCTCCACCTCCACAGGAGAGGGCAGCGGCCAATTGCCTTGAGACACCAGTCGGCGCTCACTCAGGAACCGCTTGAACGCGCCGATGACCGAACCGGCTTTCCTTTGGCTTGGCAGGAAGTGGTCGTGGGCCGCCTGGAGATCCTTCTGAGTCAATAGGGCCAGCGTCGTGATGCGGCGACGACCTAACCAGACAACCACCTTGCGAAGCCCCGCCAGGTAAGAGTCAAGGGTGCTATCGGTGTAGTGTTGATCGTGCATCCACCGCAAGAAGTCATCAAGCAGAGGACCGAAGAGAGGCAGGGAACGCCAACGTGCGAAGCAACGAGGACGAATCTGAACAAGGAGAGATTTTATTTTCATCCCGTGAGGGATGTTCCTCTCCCAGATCTCCTGTCAATAATGTTGAGTTGAAACCCGCGGCAAAGGCCGCCGGCGCAGCAGAAGGGCGCTCAACTCAACATTATTGGGCACTCAACATTATATCATTAATGTTGAGCGCAACATTAGTAATAGAAGATCACCAGTCCGCTCTCATACACGTCGACGTTCCATCCGTCATCATCAATGCGGATTCCGATGAAAGCGGACACCTGTTCCAATCCATATCGGACACCATTCCGGGCCTGTCGGACAGTTGTCGGAGCGAAGCGACGCTCTGAGGGAGTCATAAAGGGGTGTCCGATAGGAGTCAAGGTTTTGCCACCGTTTCCGAGCTGATTCGGAGCCCCTCCGAGGGGCGACGATTGGGTCGTCAATCCGCAACCGCCCTCGCGCCGTCTATTCGGGAGGGCGGTGAGCGGCGGGAACGGACTCCCGAACTCCAGTT
>CAIQQM010000088.1 GCA_903873945.1 uncultured Verrucomicrobiota bacterium | reverse complement strand
TGGTCTCCGGTTCTCGCCCCTCGTCCCCCTCCCCATCTGTGAAATCTGTGCCATCTGTGGCTAAAAACCCGTGTTCATGCGAGGCCGACGTTCGGCTTCAATCCGTGGCTACCCACTCGGCCCTCGACTATGGCCTCGCCCTCGTCTTCCTCGCCTGTGGCCTGATGAGCAAGGCGATGCTGGTGACCTGGCCCTTTGTCATGTTGCTTCTGGACTACTGGCCCCTTCGCCGCCTCAGGTTCTCAATGCCGCCCGTTGGACGTTGGACGTTGGACGTTGGACGTTCGAAGTTCGTCTTTTCTCCTCTCGCGTCGTTACTTTTTGAGAAAATCCCGTTCTTTGCCCTCGCGGTGGTCGCGAGCGTTGTGACCTTCGTCGTGCAGAAGCATGCAGGCGCTGTGACGGAGGGTGAAACCCTGCCTCTCGGCGCACGCGGCGCGAACGCCCTGATTTCATACTGCCGCTATTTGGGGAAAATGTTCTGGCCGACGGATCTGGCCGTTTTCTATCCACACCCCGGGCACTGGCCGATATGGGAAGTGCTTCTGGCGGGTGTGTTGCTCCTGGGTATTTCGGTGCTGTTGATTGCGCAGTGGCGGCGCTATCCGTTTTTGCTGATGGGCTGGCTGTGGTATTGCGGGACGCTGTTGCCTGTGATCGGGCTGGTCCAGTCAGGCGAACAGGCGATGGCCGACCGTTTCACTTATCTGCCGTCGCTTGGGCTACTGATCGTCATAATCTGGGGCGCGTATGAATTGGCCAGGCGCTGGTGGCATCACGTGATTGCGTTGTCGGTGATGGGTTCGGCGGCGATCATCCTTTGCCTCGGGTTGACGCGTCAGCAGATTGGTTATTGGATGGACGGCGAAACTCTTTTCCGGCATGCGGTCGAAGTTACGAAGACCAATTACCTCGCGCATTTGAACCTCGGCAACGCTCTCGGCATTAAGGGCCAAATCGACGGGGCTTTCAGCCAATACGAGGAAGCCCTGCGCCTCAAACCGGGTGACGCCGACGCCCAAAACAACCTCGGCATTGTCCTCTTCAAGAAAGGCCAAATCGACGAGGCGATCCGCCAATACCGGGAAGCCATCCGCGTGAAACCGGATGACGCCAAGACTCACTGCAACCTCGGCACCGCCCTCGGCAGGAAAGGCCAAACCGACGAGGCGCTTGGCCAGTTCCAGGAAGCTATCCGCCTCAAACCGGATTATGCCGACGCCCAAGACAACCTCGGCATCGTCCTCTTCAAGAAAGGCCAAATCGACGAGGCGATCCGCCAGTTCGGGAAAGCCCTGCGCCTCAAACCGGATGACGCCAAGACTCACAACAACCTCGGCACCGCCCTCGGCAGGAATGGCCAAACCGACGAGGCCATCATCCAATTCCAGGAAGCTATCCGCCTCAAGCCGGATTATGCCGAGGCTCACAATAAACTCGGCACCGCCCTCCTGAAGAGAGGCCAAACCGACGAGGCGATTTTCCAATTCAAGGAAGCTATCCGCGTGAAACCGGATGACGCCGACGCCCACGACAGCCTCGGCACCGCCTTCCTCAACAATGGGCAAATCGACAAAGCGATCCGCCAATTGCAGGAAGCCATCCGTCTCACGCCGGATGATGCCGAGGTCCGCAACAAGCTCGGCGCGGCCCTTGGTATGGAGGGTCGAACCGACGAGGCCATCATCCAATTCCGGGAAGCCACTCACCTGAAACCGGATGACGCCGACGCCCACTGCAACCTTGGCACTGCCTTCCTGAACAAAGGGCAAATTGACGAGGCCATCATCCAATTCCAGGAAGCCATCCGTCTCAAACCGGATTACGCCAACGCCCGCAACAACCTGGATATCGCGCTCGGCAAAAAAGGCAAAACCGATTAGGTGTTCAGGCAATTCCAGGAGGCTAGTCCACCAGGTATTGTGCCGCCTGACCTTGCACGACGGCCCTGCCCAACGGGGGGGGGCACATCAGAAGTTTAACGTTCACGTTCGTGCTTTGCGGAGAGAGGGTCTCACACACCTTGTCCGGTGGGTTGCTCCTGGATCAACCCCCTCAGGGTTCAGCAACTGCGCAAATCCATCCTCTTGGACTACGTAGCGTCCAGTTTGTGGCTATTTAGGCTTCCGTTTGAGCACGAGGAGATACCGCTGTTCCGCGGGGCGCTCAGGGGCGTTCAGCATGGGGAAGGCCTGGGCGGTAATCTCGGCTTTGCCTTGGATTTCACGGGTCAGCACCACGTCCATGTTGGCCGTCCAATAGGCATTCCACCAATCTAGGATTCTCCGGTCGGAATGGAGCTGTGGCAACCATGAGCAATTGTCGTCGATGTAGACGGCGTAGTCCGGCTTTGAGCGCTCGATTTCTTCGATCATCTGCTGCTGCATGGTCGAGGCGAACGCATGTTTTTCCATCAGCGGGTAGGTATAAATATACCCGGTGGCCGAGCGTCGGTGTGAGTAGAACAGGATCTCCGGTTCGGAGCCCAGGATGGCGACCCGGGCCGACGGCGGGGCGTTGGTCCGGAGGTAATCACCCACCTGGACCGCATCGGAAAACAGG
>CAIQQM010000087.1 GCA_903873945.1 uncultured Verrucomicrobiota bacterium | reverse complement strand
CGGCCTTCCCCGCGTTACGCTCGAGGAATATTGGCAGAAGCCGGAGGAGCTCGCTCATTACGCCCGGGCCACGGTGGACCTGCTGTTCAAATTCCCGTTTGGCACCCAGGAGTTGGAGGGCATCGCCGCGCGCAGCGACTTCGACCTGAGCCAGCATCAGCGTTTTTCTGGCAAATCAATGGCGGTTTTTGACGAGGACCTAAAAGCCGCCTGGCCGAAGCTGGATGCGGCGAAACAAGTAGACCTGCGTGAGCGTTATTTCCAGAGCCGGTTGAAATATTTTACCAAGACCGGGGAAACTGCCGAGAAAGCCGATAAACAGGCCAAAGAGGACGCCGAAGCCCTGACCAAGGGGTATTACGTTCCGCATGTGATTGAACCCTCGGCGGGCGTTGACCGGCTGGCCCTGGCCCTGATTTGCAACGCTTATTGCGAAGACCAGGCGCCGGATGAAAAAGGCAAACTCGAATCGCGCGTGGTGATGAAATTTCATCCGCGGATCGCCTCCGTCAAGGTCGCCGTGTTCCCTCTGCTAAAGAACAAGCCCGATCTCGTGAAGAAAGCCAAAGAGGTGCGCGACTTGTTACGCCCACACATGTCCGTCTTTTATGATGAGGCCGGCGCGATTGGCCGGCGCTATCGCCGCCAGGATGAGGCCGGCACACCGTTCGGCGTGACGATCGACTTTGACACGCTTGGCGAAAAAGGCCCCGATCTCAAAGACACGGTGACTTTGCGGGACCGCGACAGCATGAAGCAGGAACGGGTGAAGATTGCTGACCTGCTGCCAAGGTTGCTCGGAGCAATCCGTTAGCCGCAGGCACGTTTAAAGCAGGGGTCAGGGCCACTTTGATTGTTCGCTGGTGAGGGAAAGAATGATCCGCTTGAAACGGCGTGCTGCGGGAGCGGGTCGAGATCCGTTAGATTTGAAGCTAATCCAGAAAAATGGGAGCTGACACCGAACTTGTCAAAAAGAGGGCCCCAACACTTTATGTGATCATCGCGATAAAGCTGTTGAAGGCCTTGTCGTTCATAGTGCTGGCCATAGTGATTTACACATTGTCAGACAACGACCTGCCCGAGGAGTATCAGCGTCTGCTGCACTTTCTGCGAGTGAACCCCGAACGGAAGTTTTGGTCCGACCTTGCGGCGCAGGTCGGCAGCCTTACGGAGGCAAAGGTCCTCTGGGCCGCAGTGGGCACGCTGGTTTACAGCCTCTTTTCACTCGTTGAGGGGATTGGTTTGATGTTTCGCGTCAGTTGGGCCGGATAGCTGGCAATTGGTGAATCGGCCTTCTTCATCCCCATCGAAGTTCACAGGTTGGTGAATCACTTTTCGATGGCCGTTCTGGTCGTGCTCGGGCTCAACATCTTTATCGTCTGGTACCTCTTCCAGAACCGCCACCGTTTGTTCCGCCACCATCACCACCAGCTGTCTACCGGCCATTAACCGGCTTTTTCCTGCGTGACCCTGCGGACTTTTCGTGGCACTGTGCCGGCGTGACCATTACTGAAGCGACCAGACTTTTGGAAGGATTTCGTGCAGGCGCCATCAGCCGGGGAAAAGTCTTGCGCGCTTTCCAGGCAGCCCCCGTGGCTGACCTCGGCTTCGCGCAGGTAGATACTCATCGTGCGTTGCGCAAGGGTTTTCCCGAAGTGATTTTTGGTGCGGGTAAAACGCCCGGGCAGGTCCTGAAAATTGTGGTTAAACTGCTTGAGCGGGAACAGAGGGTCCTGGTTACGCGAGCGACAAAGGAACACGCGCGGGCTTTGCGGAGAAAGCTCAAGAATGTCGTTTACCACGAGCTGGCCCGCTGTCTTACCATCGAAAAGAAGCCGTTGCCCAAACGCTCCGGAACCATAGCCGTCATCTGCGCCGGCACAAGCGATTTGCCGGTGGCCGAAGAGGCAGCGGTCACCGCCGAAATTATGGGCAATCGCGTCGAGCGCGTTGCCGATGTGGGAGTGTCCGGTGTGCACCGGCTGCTTGGCCAATTGGAGCGCATTCAACGGGCAAATGTCATCATTGTGGTTGCGGGCATGGAAGGCGCCCTGCCGAGCGTGGTTGCCGGCCTGGTTTCCAAACCGGTTATCGCCGTGCCGACGAGCGTGGGCTATGGCGCGCATTTTGGCGGGCTCGCGCCCCTGCTCGGGATGCTGAACAGTTGCGGCAGCGGCGTGACCGTGGTCAACATTGACAATGGCTTCGGTGCCGGTTATGCCGCCAGCCAGATCAATGCGCTGGCGGATAAGTGAATGAAAACTCTCTACCTCGACCTTTTCAGTGGCATCAGCGGCGATATGTTCCTTGGTGCCCTGATTGATGCAGGAGTTGATGCCGGCCAGTTGAAGCGTGAGTTGGAGAAATTACGGCTTAATGGGTACCACCTGCATGCGGCGCGCAGCCAGAAAGGGAGCATTGCGGGCACGAAGTTCGACGTCCACGTTGCGAATGACTCCGCGCAAGCGCACAACCCCGGCCACAGCCATACGCACCCCCACTCACACAGCGACTCGCCCGGCCACGCAGCCGGCCGCACCTTCGCTGAAATCAGGGAGTTGATTTCCCGAAGCGGTTTGAGCGGCTGGGTAAAGGAAAAATCGGTGGCTGTGTTCCAACGTATTGCGGTCGCGGAAGGAAAAATTCACGGAACGCCTCCGGAAAAAGTGGCTTTCCACGAAGTCGGCGCGGTTGACTCGCTCATAGACATCGTTGGGGCATGCATCGGCCTGGAGTTGCTGGGAAAACCGCGCGTGCTTGCGAGCCCGGTGGTTGAGGGGCATGGCTGGATCGATTGTGCGCACGGGCGATTCCCGATTCCCGCCCCGGCGACGCTGGCGATTTTGGGCGACCGTGGTATCCCGCTGACCCAATGCGACGAACCCCACGAACTGGTCACGCCTACCGGAGCCGCTTTGCTGGCGGAATTTGTAGAGGCTTTCGGCCCGATGCAAGGACTGGTTGCCGGAAAAATCGGCTACGGTCTTGGTTCCCGCGACCACCAAACAAGGCCGAATGTGCTGCGGGCGGTTCTTGGCGAAACGGCGGACTCAAACCCGGCGCACGATTGGCAAACGGACACAGTCGCTGTCCTGGAAGCAAACCTCGATGACATCAACCCCGAGATTCTGGGCAGTTTCATGGAGAAAGCTTTGGCCGCCGGTGCATTGGACGTGTTCTACACGGCGATCCAGATGAAAAAAAACCGGCCCGGCGTGTTGCTAAGTTTGCTCTGCGCCGAAGCCGACGCGGACAAATTCACCGGGCTGATGCTGCGCGAAACCACCACGTTCGGCATACGCCGGTGCCTGGCGGAACGGCGCAAGCTCGCGCGCGAACTTGTTGCGGTGGAAACGAAATACGGCAATGTGACCGTAAAGCTCGGTCGGCTCGATGGTCGGGTGGTGCAGGTGGCGCCGGAATTTGAATCCTGCAAAACATTGGCGGAAGCGGCGAAAATTCCGGTGAAAGAAATTTATGCCGCCGCCATTAAAGCCTTCAAATTGTGACCATGATTGACGCCAAACTCCTGGAAATTCTATGTTGCCCCGAGACGCATCAGGAGTTGCGTCCCGCTGAATCAGCATTGCTCGATAGCCTGAATCGTCAGATCGTTTCGGGGGCGTTAAAAAATCGTGCCGGGCAGCCGGTAAAAGAAAAAATCGATGGCGGACTCATCCGTGCCGACGGAAAATTCGTCTATCCGATTCGACGGAACATTCCTGTGATGCTGATTGATGAAGCAATTCCGCTAACTGCTTGAGCCTGGATATGACACAACGGTTTAATTCCATCGAATCCGTCGTCACCGATTTGCGGGGCGGCAAAATGGTGATTGTCGTGGACGACGCCGACCGCGAAAACGAAGGCGATTTGGTTATGGCGGCTCAGTTCGTAACTCCGGCCGCCGTGAACTTTATGGCCAAGCACGGGCGCGGACTGATCTGCGTGCCGACCACTTCTGAGCGCTTGCAGCAACTTGGCATCGAGCGGATGGTGCGGCAAAACCGGGAGACCTTCAAAACCGATTTTCAGGTAAGCGTCGATGCGGCGTGCGGCATTACCACCGGCATCAGCGCCGCCGACCGGGCTGCGACGATTAAGGTCCTGGCAGAGCCAACGGCGGTGCTGGATGATTTGGTGCAGCCGGGGCATGTATTTCCTTTGCGCGCTCGGCCGGGCGGCGTGTTGCAACGGGCCGGACATACGGAGGCGGCCGTGGATTTGGTCCACCTCGCGGGCTGCCGGACGATTGGCGTCATCTGCGAAATCATGAACGATGACGGCTCCATGGCGCGCCTTCCCGAATTGCTCAAGTTCGCCAAACAGCATCGCCTCAAGATTTGCTCGATCGAAGACCTCATCAAATTCCGGCGCAGGCGCGAGAAGCTTGTCGAGCGGGTCGAGGTGGTTCAGATGCCGACCGATTACGGCAACTTTGACCTGTACCTCTATCACTCAACAATTGATGGGCGGAATCACTTGGCGCTCGTTTGCGGCGATGTGGCCGGAAAACGCAATGTGCTCGTGCGTGTCCACAGCGAGTGTCTGACCGGCGACGTGTTCGGCTCGCGCCGTTGCGATTGCGGGCCGCAATTGCACCAGGCGATGCGGCAGGTGGCCGACGCCGGTTGTGGCGTCGTGGTCTATATGCGGCAGGAGGGGCGCGGCATCGGTCTCGCGCCTAAAATCAAAGCCTATAAGCTGCAGGAGCAGGGCTACGATACGGTTGAAGCAAATCAAAAGCTCGGCTTTGACATGGACCTCCGCGAATACGGCCTCGGTGCCCAGATTCTCGCCGACCTCGGCCTCAAGACAATTCGCCTGCTGACGAACAACCCGAGAAAAGTTGTCGGTCTGGAAGGTTACGGCCTCGAGATTGTCGAGCAGGTTCCGATCAAGATAAAACCCAATCCGCATAACGCGCGTTACCTCAAAACCAAGCGCGAAAAACTGGGGCATCTGCTCTGAAAGGTGTCGGCTATGTTAAAACCGGTCAGTTCAAAGAGATTTCGGGCAGACGGCGCGCAGCTTGCCATCGTTGCTTCAACGTACAACGCGCGTTACGTGAACGCGATGGTTCAAGCGGCCAGGGACGAATTGAAACGCGCCCGGGTCAAGAGTGTCCGGATATTTCGCGTGCCCGGTGCGTACGAAATACCGATCGTGGCCGCACGCCTGGCCCGGGGCGCTTCCCGGCGGGCTCAGACCTCAACCGCCAGCTCGACATTTTCCGCAATCATCTGCCTCGGCGTGATTTTGCGCGGCGAAACTGCGCATGCGGCGCACATCGGCGACGCTGTCAGTCACGCGCTCATGCAAGTTCAATTGCAATACGAGGTGCCCGTCATTCACGAAGTATTATTGCTGGAAAATGAAGTACAGGCGCGCGTTCGTTGCCTGGGCCGCAAGCACAATCGTGGCACCGAAGCTGCCCAGAGCGCGCTGGCCATGGCGCGCGTGATGGCCGGACTCGGCCCGTAATCACGTTCCCACAGCGGCCACTCCTCTCCACCATATTGGCCAGACCAGCGAGGCCGGGAGAAGGGATCAAGGGTGAGGTGGCCGAACAGTGGCCTTCTAATCCGTGCTTCCTCAATCAGTGTTTAATCCATCGGGAGACCGACCTTCGGCTTCAATCTGTGGCTGCTAAATTCGGCTCGCTTCTTTGTGCTTTCTGCGTTCTTTGCGGTTCATCCGGCCTGACCACTTCTGTGTAATCTGCAATCTGTGGCTGTCGTGTCCGCTCTCCGCTTTTCCATTCAGCAACCCGTGGCTAGGTCCTTCTGTTACAGTCTCTTGGCAGGTCCAGCTTGGACCGTCTTTGCGTTAAATTCCTGTTCCGGAAATCTGTGTAATCTGTGGCTAAAAAATCCGTGTTTATGCGAGGCCGACGTTCGGCCCGTGTGAATCCGTGGCTACAATTGGTATCGCCGCCTCAAGTCCACAACTGCCGGTCCAGCGATCGATACTGGATCGCTTCCGAAATGTGGTCGCTGGCGATTTTCTCCGCGCCGGCCAGATCGGCAATCGTCCGCCCCACTTTCAGGATGCGATCGTAAGCCCGGGCGCTGAGGTTCAAATCCGCCATCGCGAATTTCAACAGCTCCATCGTGGCCTCGTCCAGGGCGCAGTAACTTTTCAGTTCGCGGCTACCCATGCGGGCGTTGCAGGTGATCTTCGGTTTGTCCTTGAAACGATGATGCTGGCGCTTGCGTGCGGCCACGACGCGGCTCCGAATGTCCGCAGATGTCTCGCCCGTGCGGTCGCTGGTGATTTCCCGGAACTTCACGGGTGGCACTTCGATATGCAAGTCAATGCGGTCGAGCAATGGGCCCGAAATCCGGCTAAGGTAATTCTGTATTTCGCGTGGAGAACTGCGCGACTCTCCGGGCATTTTGCCGTCCGGCGTGCGCGATGTTGTCTTTTTGCGACAGGGTTGTGAGAGTGTTGCGGAAGGACATCTCCCCCGTTTGGACTCGTAGTTTTCCAGTTTCAAAGCAACCCCAGACTATCGGAGAACACCTCAGGAAGAGGAGATTTGATTTGGGGATACGACATTCGGAAGCTGCTCGCAGGTTAGGAGTTAGCAACCGAACTCTCAGTCAGTGGGCGTGCGACAGGGTATTTCCGACCGCTCCGCACCACTCAAAGATTGCTATATTCCTCGGTTACGACCCATTCAGAGAGGCAGCTAAATAGGCACCAAAAACCGCAAAGGCAACGAATCCTCATTCGTTGCCTTTTTCTAAAGTCCGCCCGTGGTCTTTCATCGTCATTAATAACCGCGACCATCGGGACCAATTCGAGCGCCTCCGCCTTCAGGGCCTCGCCGAAAGCCCGTTCGACTGGTCAGGTTATCCCGCAGACGGCCCTCTCTATTGTATAGCGGCTCAGAATGGCCTTCACCGGGTGGACGAGCATACAATCTACGCGCTATGGATATCCCAAATCGGCTTGAATTTACCATCGTCCGCTTCACTGATGGCTCTGCTCGCCTTAATTTTGCCATAACCGTAAAACACACGAACCGCAGGCACAGGGGCAAGCTGGATATGATCCCGGCATTGGGAGGACGTCGCACATTTAACGCCGAAAGTGGGGGGGGCGGTCTTGCCTTCATGATCCGGTGACGGCGGTGGGGTGTGAATAACTTTTTCGAGAATCCATGGAGTTACCCGGCATTGGTCCTACTCCCCTTAGCAGGATGCGGGCGCGTAAAATAAAATTTGGCTGACTCCTGCCCAGCATGAGGGGGTTTTGGGGCTCGTGGGGAATTAAGTTGCATGGACGAAGCTGAGGGCGGAGAGGGCGAACGCGGCGGCGCCGGACAGGATTGTCCGGCGCACGAGTCTTTACCCGGCAAGGAAGGTGGCGAAATCACCGTAGATAGTGAGCGCTTGCGATCTGAGCAGCTGACGGAGAAGGAGCGTTCGGCGATTAACCGGTGCTTGAAGGAGCCCAGATCACTAGGTGCGGGGTCTGGCCGCGCGGCTACTTGAATAACCCAAACAGAAAGCCTAAAACAAAAAGGAGGATCGCGATGCCGGCCACCACAAACTCAGCCACGGTGCAGACGGTCATGATGGTTTGACCGCGGCTTTCACCCTGGCGCATGTTGTAACCAAACAGGTTGTCGCAGGCTTCATTGTATCGGCCATAAGCGGGCAGCAACTCCGCCTTATACACCGCGATGCCTTCCTGCCGGTGGTCGCTTTCCACCAGCGCAGTGGCTCGGTCACGAATCGCCAGATACTCCGCGCGGCGTTCCAGAACCTTGTCGAACAAGGCCTGGTCTTCGCGGGTAAAGATTTGTTTCTTGTAGGCATCCAAACGCAAGGTGGTCACCTGGGTGAACGACTCGATTTCCTTTTGAATTTGGGCACGCTGCTTTGCGTTGTCAGTCAACAGGAGCAGCAACGTGCGGCTGAAGGCTTTGGCCATGTTGGCGTTGACCTCCCCGGCATAAGACAGACCGGGCAACGTATCTTTCACGATTTGCCCGGCTTGGTTTTTGAGATAGCTGACGGGCAGGAAGCCCAGTGCACCGATCAGCAATAGTACAGCCGCGCCCACGGTCAGGCCTTTGAATGAAACATCGCGCAACGGCGAGTAGGTCAACCCCATTCCCGAGTTCTTGCTTCCCCCGGCGGCTAACCGGGTCCGCTGTTGATTTGCGCCGTCCTAACTGCGCTCGTTCATTTCCTTCATCTTTCGGTCCCCGTCACAATGCTGCTCATACAGCACCTCAATGCCCAACTGAACTGGGTAATGCCACGCTCGCAGCGCGCGAAACGTTGCGCGTCCGCGCCAACCTGAAACACTCTGCTGCCCTCCTCATTGCTCACTTCAACTTTTGTCGAAAACACAGCGCACATGGTCAAACTCCCGCCGTTGCTTGTGGCCTCGTCAATCGGTCTGAATTGCTTGGGCTTGATACAGCAACGCACTCCCAGGATATTACTTGGCGTGGCAAAAATGCGGGCAGCCTGCGTCATACGCACCTCCGGGTGACGAGAACGCCAATTTAATTCCAGTAAACGCTCACCCCATTGTTGCCGCCCTCGGCAGGATGACGGTAAGAGTTGTCCCGGTATTTTCTTCGCTTGCAACTTCAATCGTGCCTCCGTGCGCCTCGACAATCGCCTTGGAAATCGCCAGGCCCAGACCTGTGTTGCTGCCGCCCGTTCGCGATTTGTCTCCCCGATAAAACCGTTGAAAAACGTGCGGCAAATCCTCTCGCGAAATTCCGCTGCTGGAGTCGCTTACGGTCAAAATGGCGAGGCCATTTTGCAATGCTAGTTTCACGCGCACTTCACCCTTTGGCTTGTTATATTGGATTGCATTGGTCAAAAGATTCGTGGCGACTTGTGAGAGCCTCTCGGAATCGCCGGTGATTTCGAGCGGCGAAAGCTCGGTGACAATTTTTACACCGCGTTCTTCGGCGAGCGGCTTCACCAGTTCGACACAATCGACAACGGTCTTGGAAAAATCAAAGCGCAAACGCTTCAAAACTTCCTGTCCGGCGTCGAGCCGTGCGAGTTCGAGCAGCGCGCTGATCAATTTTCTCATGCGCTGCGCTGCACGCTGGCAGGCTTCGACGGTTTGTTTGTAATCCGCAGCTTCACGCTCACGATTCAACGCAGTTTGCGTTTGTGTCAAAATCACGGAAACGGGCGTGCGGAGTTCATGGGCGGCATCGGAAGTGAATTGTCTCTGTTGCGCAAACGCGGATTCGAGCCGCGCAAAAGTGGAATTGAGGATGGTGGCCAGTTTGCCCAGTTCGCTTTCGGTCTCGGCGACGTTGATGCGTTGCGACAAATCCCCGGCGGAAATTTTCACGGCGGCAGCACTGATATCGTCAATCGGCCGGATGGCGCGTCTGACCAGCCGCCAGCCGCCAGCGAGGCCGAGCAGTAAAATGACTCCGCCAATCCCGGCCAGTTTCAAGGCGGTGAGGTGAAGCGCCTTCGATTTCGGTTCGATGGAACAGCCGACCCAAATTTGTTCGCCAGGCAGGATTAGAAAAATTTCCCGGGAATTTTTGATCGTCACCGGCTCGGGTGGCTGGTGCAATTCCAGTGGCGTATTGACCGAATTCAAAAAATTGCTTTCTGTCAAAAAGGTTTTATTTGGCGCGCTCGCAGAATGGGCGATTTCCTTGCCGTCACGCGACTGGATGACGAAATAAAAATTGTTCGGGTCATTTGTGTCGAATAATCCAGCAGCTTGCAGCGGCAAGTGGAATTTAGCTGGCGCGCCGGAATCTCGTCCTGACGGTCCGTCGTCTGAAAGCCGATCCAGCGGCGGAGACCCGAAAGGTTGTCCGCCGAAATCCGATCCGTGCGGCGGCGGTGGATGAAGCGCAGTAACGATGACCCCGACCCGACGATGTAGTTCGTCGTCAATCTGGCGCATCTGCCGCCCCCATTCAAGCTGGTACGCTGTGAAGCCAAAACCCGCGAGCACGACCACAAGAATGAGGCTATGCCAGATTTGCAACCGCCACTTGATGGACTTGAAGAGTATCATTTAATGCAATAACCGTGACCGCGGCGGGTGCTGATAAATTCCGCGCCGAGCTTTTTGCGGACATTGGAAACGTGAACATCCAGCAGGTTGGAAAGCGTCGAATCGTTCTCGTCGAACAGATGTTCGTAAAGCTGCGTGCGCGTGACGACTTCGCCGCGATGCAGCGCGAGAAATTCCACGAGCGAATACTCGCGCGCGGTCAATTCCACCGTCTTGTCCTTGAGCCAAACATTCCGCGCGGCGGTGTCAATTTTCACGTCGCCGATTTTGATGCCGTTGGTGGTTTTGTTCGCACTGCGGCGGATAAGCGCCCGCAGACGGGCGAATAATTCGGACAAGTCGAACGGCTTGACGACATAATCATCCGCACCGGTGTCGAGCCCCTTGACGCGATCCCGTGACTGATCGCGGGCGGTGAGCATAAGCACGGGTGTTTTCTTTGTTTTGCGGAGGCGCGAAAGAATTTCCCAGCCGTCAATGTTAGGCAGCATCACGTCGAGCACGACGGCGTCATAGTCGTAGCTCTCGGCCTTGAACAACCCGTCCTCCCCGTCGGCGGCGGTGTCCACGGCATAGCCTTCCTCGCGCAAGGCCTGGGCTAGGCTGCGGAGCAAATCGGGCTCGTCTTCAACAATCAGGATTCTCATGTTTCCCGTGGTCACGACTGAGTTAACACAACCGTGTGCCGGCGTCACTCTCGCAGAAGCAACCTTAAGGCAAGATGAAGGGATTTCCGGGTTGTGTACTAACCGATTGTTGCCGACTCCCCCAATCAGGATGAAGGCGACGAATTGCGGCATTCGCGCCACAGCCGGATCTGCCGCACGACGATCCGCTGACCGGTGAAGGTGTCGCGCTGGGTGGTAAATTGTTTTTCGGTCGGCGGTTTTCGGCAGACCATTTGCAATCCTGCGCCTCTTATCCCCTCTGAAGTCCGGTTGAAAGATGGTTTTCGGCAAATCTTCCACCTTCACCTCCGCTTAAGGTTCATGTGTTTACGTTGGCAGCATGATGAAGAAAAAGTTCGACATCTGTTGGCCATGGCTGGCCGTGGTGATTGCAGTGGTTCTGGCCTTGTCCGGCTGCACCATGATGCCCAAATACGACCGCCCGACCGCGCCGGTAGCGGCGCAGTTTCCGGGAGTAACGGAAACGAACGCCGGGCCGACCGCTGCCGACATCGCTTGGCGGGATTTCTTCGCAGACGAGCGCCTGAAAAGACTGATTGAATTAGCGCTGACCAACAACCTTGATCTTCGTGTGGCCATCCTCAATGTCGAGCAGAGCCAGGCGCAATACCGGATTACGCGGTCGTCGTCATTTCCCACAGTGAATGGCAGCGGCAGTTTCACGCGTTCGGGTGCTGCGGGTGTCACGTCCGACCAATGGAGCGCCAGTTTGGGCACGATGGCGTATGAAGTGGATTTATTCGGCCGGGTACGCAGCTTGAACCGGCAGGCGTTGGAAAAATATTTTGCAACCGCCGAGGCGAAACGCAGCGCGCAGATTTCCCTTGTAGCCGAAGTGGCTAATGAATACTTCGCGTTGCGCGAGGTGGAAGAGCAACTTCAACTGGCACGACAGACGTTGACGGCGGTGCAGGAATCCTACGATCTCAACAAGGCCACCTTTGACGCTGGCGCGAGCAGCGAACTGGACTTGCGGACGGCGGAAGGCCAGGTGCAAACCGCGAAGATCAATGTGCTGACTTATGAACGCCAGCGGGCGCAGGCGGAAAACTATCTGGTGTTGCTTGTCGGCGAACCGCTGCCAACCGATCTGCCCGCGCCACGGTCGTTCAGCAACACCAATCTCGTAGCGGAAATTCCGGCGGGGCTGCCGTCCGAACTCGTGCAACGCCGACCGGATATTCTCGAAGCGGAGCACACGTTGAAGGCGGCGAATGCGAACATCGGCGCGGCGCGTGCAGCGTTTTTTCCGACTATCAGCTTGACCGCTTCAGTTGGCTCGACGAGTTCCCAGCTTTCCCAGCTTTTCGGTTCAGGGACGGGTGTGTGGAGTTTTTCGCCGCAAGTCACCTTGCCGATTTTTACCGGCGGGCAGAATCTCGCTGATCTGGATTCGGCGAAGGTGAGCACGCGCATTGAAGTCGCCAATTATCAGAAAGCCATCCAGACGGCGTTCCGCGAAGTGGCGGATGCGCTCGTGTCCAGCAGCAGTTATGCGAGTCAAATTGTGTCGGAAGTTGCGCTGATCAACGCGCAGCAAAGACGCTATGACCTCGCCAATCTTCGCTATCGTCAGGGCGACGACACTTACTTGAACGTGCTTTCCGCGCAGCAGGACCTTTACAGCGCACAGCAAGGCCAAATCGCAGCTCAATACAACAAACTCGCTGGCCAGATTTCGCTCTACAAGGCGCTGGGCGGTGGCTGGAAATAATCGCTAACGATAAAATAACATGAAACATAATCTCTCCCATACGTTGCTGGCAGTGTTCATGGCGTTCACTCTGGCAACCAGTTCCGGCTGTAAACCATCGGGTGGCGGCGCGGTCAAATACGAAACCGCGCCCGTCGTGCGCGGAACCATTGTGCAACACGTCACCGCCAGCGGCACGTTGAGCGCGGTGGTCAGCGTGGATGTAGGCAGCCAGGTTTCTGGAAAAGTTTCCGCCTTGAACGCCGATTACAACTCGCCGGTGAAAAAAGACCAGCTCGTGGCGGAAATTGACCCCACCGTTTATGCGGCTTCGCTCCGCCAGGCCGAAGGTGAACTGGCCAGCGCCCAAGCCAGTGTCACCCTCAAACGCCAGAACCTGGAGCGGAAGAAAACACTGGTGCCCTTGCACGCCGCATCGCAATTGGATTTGGATCAAGCCACCGCCGAACTCGCGCAGGCCGAAGCCTCTGTCATCATCCAACAGGCTGCGCTCGAAAGCGCCCAGGCCAATCTCGGTTATTGCAAAATCACCGCGCCGGTGGACGGCATTGTCATCGCACGCAAAGTGGATCTCGGCCAGACGGTGATTGCCGCGATGACCACGCCGGTTTTGTTCACCATCGCGCAGGACATCACGAAGATGAACCTCAGCGCCTCCATTTCCGAGGCTGACATCGGCCAGGTCAAGGACGGCCAGCCGGTGGATTTCACCGTGGACGCTTTTCCCGACGAGGTTTTCCACGGTACGGTCACGCAGGTCCGCAAATCGCCGACGACCACGCAGAATGTCGTTACCTACGAGACTATCATCATCGTGGACAACCCGGAGCAAAAATTATTTCCCGGCATGACGGCGGATGTTTCCATCCTCGTCGCGGAAAGAAAAAGCGCCTTGAAAATTCCGAACACTGCGTTGCGCTTCACGCCGTCTGCCGGCGCGAAGTTTGAGCAGACGCCGCCGGCCAAACTGGAACGCAACCAGCGTCTCGTCTATGAGCCGGGCAGTGACGGCGCAAAACTCAAGCCGGTCATCGTCAAAACCGGCATCACCGATGGCGTGGACACGGAGCTTCTTGACGGCCTCGCCGAACACACGCCAGTCGTGACTTCAACACTCTCGGCTACCGCCGCCAGCAGCGGTTTCGGCGGCCCGCCTCCCGGTCAATGAACACGCCAGTCAACACCACGCCCGTCATCCAGCTGCGCGATCTCGCCAAGACTTACCAGACCGGCGAAGTCGAGGTGAAGGCCGTTCGCGGCGTCACGCTGGACATTCAGCGCGGCGACTTCATGGCCATCATGGGCGCGAGCGGTTCGGGCAAGTCCACTTTAATGAACACGCTCGGCTGCCTGGACCAGCCCACGGGCGGAAATTATCTGCTCGACGGCATCGCGGTGGCCGCACTGAACCGCAAGGAACTGGCGAAGTTGCGGAACAAGAAGCTCGGCTTTGTTTTTCAAAGTTTCAATCTCCTTGCCCGCACGTCGGCTCTGGAAAACGTCGAGTTGCCGATGTTTTACAGCCAGCCGCTGGTTCCCCTGCGGGAGCGCCATCACCGGGCCATGCAAACGCTGGAGAAAGTGGGGCTTGGCAACCGGCTCGGCCATTATCCCAGCCAGCTTTCCGGCGGGCAGCAGCAACGCATCGCCATCGCCCGCGCTTTGGTGAACAAACCCGAACTGGTCCTGGCCGACGAGCCGACTGGCAACCTCGACACGCGCACGAGCATTGAGCTTATGGGACTGTTCCAGGAACTCAATGACTCCGGCATTACCATCGTGATGGTCACGCACGAACTCGACATCGCCGCCTACTGCAAACGCATCGTTGTCATGCGCGACGGCCAGGTCATCAGCGACACCCGAAACGAAAAACGCCGCTCGGCCGTTGAAGAAATCGCCACGCTCGATCAAGCCGAGCAAAAGGCCAAACTCGCCTGAATCATGATTTTCCTTGATTACATCCGAACCTTCCTGCTCCGAACCCTGCAGACGTTGCTGATTTCCCTGCGCGCCTTGCGGCGCAACAAAATGCGTTCCATCCTCACCGCGCTCGGCATCATCATCGGCGTCGCCTCCGTGGTCGCCATGGTCGCAGTCGGCAACGGGGCGCAGGCGCGCATCACAAGCCAGGTTTCCGCTCTTGGCCAGAACTTGCTATCCGTTTTTGCGGGCAGCCGAAAATCTGGCGGCGTGAATTCCGGCCTCGGCAGCGCCAGCGCCCTGACACTCGCCGACGCCGACGCTATTGGTCGCGAAGTGCCGGACGTCGTCGCCATCAGTCCTGAAGCCACCACCACCGCCCAGGCCATCGCCAACGGACGCAACTGGTCCACCACCGTCGCCGGGGAATCGCCGGATTATCTGAAAATCCGCGACTGGAAACTGGCTTCCGGCTCGATGTTCACCGGCCGCGAAGTTCGCAGCGCGGCGAAAGTCGCCGTCATCGGCTCGAAAACCGCAAATGAGCTGTTTGGCCCGCTCAATCCTGTCGGTCAGACCGTGCGGGTAGGGAATATTCCGTTTGTCATCATCGGCCTGCTGGAAAGCAAAGGCGCGGGCATGGGCGGCCAGAACCAAGATGACCGCATCATCATCCCCTACACCACCGCGATGAAACGCATCACCGGCGAGAAATACCTGCGCTCGATCAATGTCCAGATCGGCAGCGCCGACCGGATGAAAATTGCCCAAGAACAAATCACCAGCTTGCTCTGCCAGCGCCACCGCCTGGCCGCCGGCCGCGACAACGACTTCAACATTTTCAACCAGAAAGAAATTGCGGATACCGTCAATTCCATTTCGAAGATCATCACGTTGCTGCTCGGCTCGATTGCCGGCATTTCACTCGTGGTCGGCGGCATTGGCATCATGAACATCATGCTGGTGAGCGTCACCGAACGCACGCGAGAGATCGGCATCCGCATCGCCGTCGGCGCTCAACCCGGCGACATCAAGCTGCAATTCCTGACCGAAGCCATCACCCTGAGCCTTTTGGGTGGTCTCATCGGCGTGCTGCTCGGCATCGGCGCGTCGAAACTCGTTGAGGTCTTCGCCGATTTCAAGGCCATTGTTTCCACCGGTTCGATCATCCTGGCCTTCGGCGTGAGCTTTGCCATCGGCGTCTTCTTTGGTTTTTATCCCGCCCGTAAGGCCGCCCAGCTCGATCCCATTGAAGCCTTGCGCTACGAATAACCTTCAAATTTTTCCCGCGCTTCATGTCCACTTAAGGTTTACCCACATAAATTGACGCCATGAAAAGTGAAATCAGACGCAGCCCGCAAGCCGCCCGCGCCATATCACTGTCAGCGGCCAGACTTTTGTGGCTTTTCCAGTCCGCATCAAAACCGGGACGGTTCGCGGAGACGACAACAGGATTTGTCCAAGCGTCGTCACCAATAAAACAGGAGCCCGTTATGAATTCAACATTCCCCCAAATCAGATGTGCCGCCCATCGGCGCTGGATGATCGTGGATGACGACGAGAACATGTTGTCGTTGATGCACAATCTCGTCGCACGAACCAGTGACGCAGACATCGAATGCTTTCTTTCCCCATACGAGGCGCTTGCAGCATTCGAGGCCACGCCGGAATTATTTGAACTGGTGATTACCGACCTCGAAATGCCGGGCCTGGATGGCATCGAATTGGGCCGGCAATTGCACGCGCTCTCGCCCAAAACCAAAATCCTGCTCGTCACCGGCAGCGGAATCCTGACCACCACGGAAGCGATCCAGAGGGGTTTTTGCGGCTTGCTCCCAAAGCCGTTTTCACTGACGGCCCTGGAAAATGCCCTCGAGTTTGCCAGGGTGATTGAACCTCGCACAACCAAAGCCGGAGAGCCTATTTTCGCTCCTCCGGCGGTCTTCACGACGGCTTAAGGTTCAGGCGCGTAAATTGACACAAAGAAAAATTCACATCCGGCACAACCAAAGAAAGAGAGAGACATATGAAAACGAACGTGAAAACTATGCTGACATTGCTGGCGCTGGGCGCGTCGGCGCTGATCGTCAACGCACAAAATGGCGGCGGCCCGCCTGACGGTCCACGTGTCCCCGGCGATGGCCATCATCCACCGCCCCTACCCCTCGTCACCGCGCTGGATACCAATCACGACGGCGTGATTGATTCAAATGAAATCGCCAATGCCAGCGCCGCACTGAAAACGTTGGACAAGAACGGCGACGGTATGCTGACCACGAACGAATACTGGCCACAGCCTTTGCCACAACGCGCCAATCCCAATGGCCGGGTTTTTCACCCGCCAACGCCGCTCATCGTCACTGCGCTGGATACGAATCATGACGGCGTGATTGATTCAAATGAAATCGCCAATGCCAGCGCCGCACTGAAAACGTTGGACAAAAAAGGCGACAGACGATTGACACCCGACGAATACATCGGGCCACCTCCATCCAATGCGGGCGGTCCGGGTGATAACAACGCGGGCGGTCCGGACGATAACGGCAATCCGCCTGGACCACCTCCGGACGAATGACAATTCTGCTCAAGTGAGCGGGAGAGCGGCGGGTTGTTGCACGAATGCCGGGTGTGAGCAATCAATCCGCCGCTTGCGCCTGTGAACCACCACAGCCAGTTTCTGCTCGTGGACGACAAAGGGTGGACGAACGGCACGGCACCGCCCAACCAACACAAAAAGGACGAAATATGTCTGTTGAGTTTACAGCACAATGATGAGCGAGTTGGACAACAATCTGCCGCAACGACGAACTCCCTATTGGGTGATGATCTCGGCTTTTTGGGGACTAATCACGCTGGCCACAGCATTACAGGACTGGCTGACGCAAGAGGGAGATTTCATGTCGGCGTTGCAGTTTGCCGGTTTGCTGTGGCTGCCATGGTCTTTTCTAACGCTGGGCATTGTCTGGTTTTCGACAAAATTCCCGGTGGAAAGAGGCCATTGGCAATGGCGGTTGGCGGGACATTTTGGTATTTGCGCCCTCGTATCCGTTCTGTTGGGCCTGTTAAGCGTTTGGGCCGGGCCTCCGCCGTTTCACCCTCCTCCCATCGTCGCGCCTGAAGAATTGCCCCCACCGCCTGTGACTGGAATGATCCTGCGGCAGGCGATGTTTCAGTTTCCCATTTACTGGGCGATCATGGGAGTGGCACACGCATTTGTTTTTTACGAACGTGCCCGGGAGCGGGAGCGCCACGCGGTCATGTTGGAGACGGGACTGACCAAGGCGCAGTTGCAGACTTTGCAGATGCAACTCAACCCGCATTTTCTCTTCAACACCCTCAATTCGATTGCCTCGCTGATTCACGAAAATCCGCGTGCTGCCGATAAGATGATCGGTTCGTTGAGCGATTTTCTGCGGCTCACGCTCAAGACATCCGGACGCTCCGAGGTCACGTTGCGCGAAGAACTGGAATATCTGGATCACTATTTTACCATCGAGCAAATCCGTTTTGGCGATCGGCTGCGGGTGGAAAAGCAGATTGATCCCGCTGTGCTCAACTTGCTCGTGCCGGTGCTCATTCTTCAGCCGCTGGTGGAGAACGCGATCAAACACGGGGTCGAGAAGCAGTTGTCTCCGGTCTTGGTGCGAATCACGGCGAAATTTGCCAGCGATTTCTTGCAATTGCAGGTCGCCGATAATGGTCGCGGTCTTAAGGATGTCGCGAATGCCAAGTTGGCGGAGGGCGTGGGATTATCGAACACGCGCGCGCGACCGCTTCGCTGGAATTCATCATACCGCCTCAAGGCGGATTAGTTGCCAAGATTCAAATTCCCAGGCGCTCTGCGCCCGCCACCGATACGCCGAATTCACCGGCTGGATAGCACTCATGAAAATCCGCGTATTGATTGTCGATGACGAGCCGCTGGCGCGTGCGCGGGTGAAAAAGATGCTTGCCGAAGAACCGGACGTGGTGGTCGCGGGTGAATGTGCGAACGGACTGGAGGCTATTGCCTTCATTCAGGAGCACCGGCCGGACCTCATGTTTCTGGATGTGCAGATGCCGGAAGTGAGCGGCTTCGATATTTTGCGCGCCTTGCCAGCAGATCACTGGCCGGTGATCATTTTTGTGACGGCTCACGATCAACATGCGCTGGAAGCATTCGGAGTTCACGCCTTGGATTATTTATTGAAGCCGTTCAAGGAAACCCGGTTTCGCCAGGCGTTGCAGCGGGCGCGCCGATACCTCAAGACGCAAGATGCCCAAGGACAGCATCAACGTTTCCAGGAATGGCTTGCGTCACAGGAGCAAAACCTGACCTACCCCAGCCGCCTGACGGTGAAATCCGGAGAACATACGGCTTTCATTGAGGTGGACGATGTGGATTACATCGAAGCTGCCGCCAACTATGCCATCCTGCACATTGGCGCGACCAATCACATTTTGCGCGAAACGCTCACGAACCTTGAAGCCAAGCTTTCCCCAAAGCGATTCTTACGTGTGAACCGTTCGGCTATCGTGAACATGGATCGCATCAAGGCCGTGCAGCCAGCGATGCGCGGCGAACATGTCGTTGTGCTCAAGAATGGCAAGGAACTCTCACTGACACGCGGCGTGCGTGAAATCCAGCAGCGGATGGAATCCCTCTAACCACGTCCCGATCAGACTTCGAAACGAAGTCATTTCTCTCCAATACACTTCTTCCGCCGGAATTCATCCCGTTTTTCCCGCTGTTCATCCCAAATATAGCAACGGAGCGCGCAATTCGGGTTTATTCCTTCAGTGTTTGATATGAAAGCACAACCAAGAACCAACAAAGGCTAGGCGGTCTACAACCCCAGCAACGACCAAGGCCGTCAATTGAGTTTCAAACGTGAAACTGCTTCCAACATCAGGAGCGCACCTTGACATCTACTTATGATCAAATTTATTTACAACATCTTGTTCGCCCTTTTTGCCGGCGGACTTCTCATGGCCGACACCGCGTCCGCCCAGGGAACGGCGTTCACCTATCAGGGCCGGCTCATGGATGGTGGCAGTCCCGCCAACGGCAACTATGATCTCATGTTTGCAATTTTCGACGCGGCCGGCAACGGCAACCAGGTTGGAACGAGCCTGACGAACGCGCCAACTGTCGTTAGCAATGGGTTGTTCATGGTGACACTGGATTTTGGGAGCGAAGTTTTTACCGGACCGCAGCGGTGGCTACAGATCGGCGTTCGCACGAACGGGAGCAATGGCGCATACGCCCTATTGAGTCCGTTGCAGGAGGTGACGGCTTCGCCTTACGCCATCACTGCCAACACCGCGACGACCGCCGCCAGTGTTTCCGGGACGATCAGCGGCAGCCAGATTCAAGGCGGCACGATTACCAGCACGCAACTGGCGTCGGGAACCGCCGCTGCCAATCTTGCAGCTTCCGGTCAAAGCGGTGTGGCTTCGGGTGGAATTGTTCTTTCCTCGTCTGCCAACGCCGCCAATCTGCTCAACACCGGCTATATGAAAATCGGCCAGACTCAGTTGGGAGAACTCTGGACAACTCTCGGTTTGGCGGTTGCACCCGGGCTACGTTTTAACCAGACCGCCATCTGGACGGGAACGCAAATGATCATTTGGGGCGGTTATGATGGGACGAACTATTTCAACGACGGACGCATTTACAATCCTGCACTCAATACCTGGTCGGCGATGACGCCTTACGGCGCTCCCACCGCCCGTGTCGGTCATACCGCCGTCTGGACGGGAACGCAAATGATCATTTGGGGCGGTTACAATGGCACAAGTTATTTGAGTGACGGCTGGCTTTACAATCCCGCCACTGACCAGTGGACATCCATGTCCACCAGCAACGCGCCGTCAGTGCGCGAAAACCAGACCGCCATCTGGACGGGGACGAACATGATTATCTGGGGCGGTTACAACGGCAGCAGTTATTTGAGCAACGGTGCGAGTTATAATCCGGCCAACAACACTTGGACCGCAATTGCCACCAATAGCGCGCCCACCGCGCGCGAATACCACACGGCCGTCTGGACCGGCAACAATATGATTGTGTGGGGCGGCTACAATGGTAGCAGCCATCTCAGCAACGGCGTGAGTTATAATCCGGCCAGCGACACTTGGACCGCCATTACTACTAATAGCGCACCCGCCAAACGCGGAAACCACTCCGCCGTCTGGACGGGAACGAACATGATTATTTGGGGTGGTTACGACGGCGGCAATTATTTGAGCAACGGGGCGAGTTATAATCCGGCCAACGACACTTGGACCACAATTGCCACCAATAGCGCGCCCACCGCGCGCGAAAATCACACGGCCGTCTGGACCGGCAACCTGATGGTGACCTGGGGTGGCAACAACGGCAGCACGGAATTCAACACGGGTGGATGCTACGATCCGGTGGGAAACAGATGGACTGCGATTGCGACGAACAACGCGCCAACGGTGCGCTATGGGCATACTGCCGTGTGGAGTGGCACGCAAATGATCATTTGGGGAGGCACGCCGAGTGGCACCAGCGGGCTGGGTGATGGCGGCCTTTACAATCCAACCACCAACACCTGGAGCATGATGGCTTACAGCGCGCCATATCCGCGTAATTCGCAAGCCTACGTCTGGACCGGCACCAATCTACTCATCTGGGGCGGCTATAACGGGAGCGCCTTGAGCAACGGCGCAGTGTATAATCTTGCAACCGACACATGGACGCCAATGTCAACCTGGACGAATGCGTTCTCAACCAATGCGCTTTCGACCAATGCGCCCACGGCGCGCTACGGCCATACAGCGGTGTGGACCGGCACCGAAATGATCATCTGGGGCGGCACCACCGACGGCAGCACTGGAATAGGCAACGGCGCGCGTTACAATCCTTCGCTGGACACTTGGCGCAAGGTAACAAGCACCAACGCTGCTGCCGCCAGATGTTATCATACCGCAATTTGGACTGGCAGCGAGATGATCATTTGGGGCGGCTATAACGGAGGCGCTTTGAGTTCTGGTGGAAGATATAATCCGGTTTCCGATACCTGGATCACCGTTACCAATACCAGCGCTCCCGCCGCCCGCGATAATCACACCGCCGTGTGGACGGGAAATGAAATGATCATTTGGGGCGGCTGGAGCGGCAGTAGTTACCTAAATACCGGTGGCCGCTATAATGTTTTATCCAACATTTGGACAGCATTGCCGACAAGCGGCGCGCCCAGCGCGAGAGAGAGCCACTCCGTGATCTGGACGGAGAGTCAGATGATTGTTTGGGGCGGCTACAACGGAAGCGTGTTGAATGACGGTGGACTTTACAATCCGTCGGCCAACTCTTGGGCGTCATTGAACACCAACAGTGCTCCCGAAGGACGATACTATCATACGGCATTGTGGACGGGCAGCGAGATGCTCGTCTGGGGTGGGGAGTCAACAAACACGGTATTCCTCAATGATGGCGGATATTACAGTCCAACCGCGAATTCATGGCAATCCATGACCACCAGTGGCGCGCCAGCACAGCGGGCGCTTCACTCAGCTGTTTGGACGGGCAACGAAATGCTCATCTGGGGCGGCGCAAACAGCACCGTCAATCTGAACGACACCGCCGCCTATACACTCCCGCAGATCATGTATCTCTACGAAAAACAATGAGGATGAATACGGAGACAACTTTAATTTGAATGAAATCATTTTCCACCCCATTGCTTGCCCTGTTGCTGTCGGCAATGCTTGTGGCTGGTGCCCGCGCGCAAAGCTACTCGATTGATTGGTTCACAATCGCCGGCGGAGGCGGCTCAAGCGCCGGCAGCGTATATTCCGTCAGCGGCACCATCGGCCAACCCGCTGCAAGTGGCGCACCGATGACAGGCGGCAATTATTCGCTCACGGGCGGATTCTGGTCGCTCTACGCCGTGCAGACCGAGGGCGCACCGCTGTTGACCATTTCCTGCACCAACAGCGCCGTGATGGTTTCCTGGTCGTCCACTACCTCCAATTGGATACTTCAGCAAAACACCGATCTGAACAGCACCAACTGGGTTACCGCTCTCGAAGCCATCACGGACAACGGCACGCTGGAATTCATCATCGCGAACCCGCCTGTAGGCAACCGGTTTTTCCGTCTTTTTCGTTCCCAAGTGCAATAGTGTGGCTGGTGCCAAGACTCGCTGAACAGAATTGTATTGTAACAATTCATCCTAAATTCTGCGACTGCCTCTCATAACGAGGCCCGGCTAGACTAGTTACGCTCAATTCACTCGTACCCATGCTCATTCTTCAGCCGCTCATGGAGAATGTGATCAAACACGGGGTCAAGAAGCACTTGTCGTTTTTCCCCAACGCCGCGCCCAAGTGACCGGGTTCACTTTTTTGTACCACTCCATGAGTTAGTCAGAGCACTTGGTTGATGTTATGTTTTTGTTCTGATTTTGTCCATCCTTGGCGGAGGGAGGGCGAAGCCCGACCGGAGCCAGGGATGGACAGAGTTGCG
>CAIQQM010000086.1 GCA_903873945.1 uncultured Verrucomicrobiota bacterium | reverse complement strand
TGGCCAAAGCGGAGGCTAACCAACAAGCCAATACTTCGCCAATAATTAATTCGTTCCCAAGAACACTCCAGCAGAGCGGCAACCTCGTGGACTGTTAACCATCCCTTCTCTCGCAGTCGCTGGCGCCGGCTCTTGAGTTTGCGGTCGCGTCGCAGCCGGCCAATAATGTGGAAACTGAATGGGTTGCCCAGACTGGAATGCCAACCTTTCGAGTTGAGAATGGTAGCGATTTCACTTTCGGTATGATCGGTCAGGAGGTGGTCGATTTCAGCAACGATTTCATCCTTGGTCTTCCGCAGGGCCCAGGCGGCTTTGGGAAAGGGCAACCGGAGCGAGTGGGTGGCTCCACCCTTGAATCGGATATGGGTGACGATCTCCTGGTTTTCGCGCTGCAGGGTCACGTCTTCCAAAAGTAAGCGAGCCATTCGTTTACGATCGCGAACCGAGGTTGCCGGATCGTTCCACAACCGCGGAAACTCCGAGGCCAAGGTGAGGATTTGCGCTCGCTGCTCCTGGCTCAGTTGATCGGATTCCAACCGCCGCTGGCGTTCACATTCCTCTTGAGCCTGCGTCAGCGCACGAAGCTTCTCGTTCCACTGCGCTTCGAGAGTATCGGCCACTAATCGGTTATTCGGATCGACGCGCATATACCTCAGGCGCGCCTTTTCGGCCTCGTATTGTGCGCGCTGCAATTGCTGCTGCCGCAGCCGATCCACCTCGGCCAGGCGACCTTGGAGTTCATCCTGAACCTCCAGAGCTACCTCCAAAGCCAAGGGCGTTACTTTTTGAACCATCAACGCTCCGATAGTTTCATCCAGGCCTCCGCCCGGAATGCGCTGGCAAACCTCTGTCGCATGCTCGATGCACTCCTTTTCGCAAACATAATCCGGCGTTAGCCGACCACCTCGATGATGATAGCGGATCGTCATGGCTCTGCCGCATTTGCCGCAAATCACCAGTCCTTGGAGCAGGGCCGGCCCTTCGCGCGGCGGCCCTGCTTTGCGTTCGCCGCCACCATGAGCCTGCTGGTTCTGAAGCAGACGCTGCTCGTTTGCCAAGAACTGATCCCAGCTGATGTAGCCGGGATGCGCTCCCTGCTTGAGAAAGCGCCATTCGGAGCGAGGTAGTTCTCGGCAATGCGTTTTGCCAGCGACATCCTTCCAGGTGCGGCAGCGACCGAAACAGAATGCTCCGGCGTACCTCGGGTTGTGCAGCGTGTCCAAAGCGACGCTATGGGAAAGTGGCCGCCAGGCAATGTCTCCAGCGCCGGCCTGGCCACGTTTAGGAAACCGGAGACCTTCACGGCGAAAAGCCTGGACCGTGGCCCACCCTGAGCCGGTTCGTTCAAAGGTCGAAAAAAATGTCCGCAGACTTTGTTGCACTTGCTGGTCCGGATCCAGGGCCACATGTTGATCCTCATCGTAAACCAGGCCGACTGGCAGCGGCATCTTCAGTTCAGCACGCTGCGCCTTGTTCACTACGCCGCCGACCAGGCGCGCTTTGAGGATGTGCAGTTCGGCCTCGCTCATCGTCCCTTTGAGTCCCAAGAGCAGCCGGTCGTTAAAATGTGCCGGGTCGTAGACCCCGTCCTCATCCAGGATGAGCGTGTGCGTCAGGGCGCATATCTCCAGGAGCCTGTGCCAATCCGCGCAGTTGCGTGCCAGGCGAGACACCTCCAGGCCCATGACGATCCCGGCCCTGCCTAACCCGGCGTCGACCATCAGCCGTTGGAAGCCCTCACGGTCGGCGGCTGAGCTGCCGCTCTGGCCCTGATCGTGGTCGATAACGATGATGCGGTCCTCGGGCCAACCCAGAGAAACGGCCCGCCGCCGTAAGGCGTATTGACGTTGGGTGCTCTCAGTATTTTCCAAGACCTGTCGCAGAGTGGACTGGCGTATGTAAAGGTACGCAGCCCGTTTCAAGTGATCGGAAGTAACTTTGGATTCGGCATTCATAATGGTTGGGTCGGATGTAGTAGTTGGATGGTCATGTGTGCGATTAACTGGGTAAGTTCCTGCTGCCACGCAGGGGGAGTCGGCCGACTCCATGTCGAGGCTGTTGAAGGTAGAGGATGTGGCGCGTCAATCGCGCCTCGCGTCCAGGCTTGAATCCAGTGGGTCAGGCCCCTTTGTTGCAAGACGGCCAACCCCAGGGGGTAGATGCCTGCCACTGGCTCGTCACCCATGACGTGCCGGCGCAGCGCTTCGTATCGCTCGGTCCAGAGGGGCGTTGAGGTTAATGGCAGGTTCATGGCGGCGTCTGGAGCCCCTTTTTTCCCTTGGTTTTCAAGGCTTTCTCAATCGTTCGCGGGTGGAGCTTGATTTTAAACTTCTCGCTCAATCGCCCTGCCAGTTGGCGGGCGCCCTCACGAGGCTCGGCGGCGGTTTGCTCCGCTAAATACTGCCGAACTTCCGGTGTCAATTTGCTCGCCTTTTTCGGACCTCGTTTCCGTGCCAGCAAGCCTTCCAGCCCCTGTTTATCAAATTGCTCTTGGGCATGGTAAAGCGTGGGGCGTGATAGCCCGAACTGGTCGGCCGCCTGGGTGACCGAATAGTCGTCTTTTCGGATAGAGCGCAAAGCCTCGTACTTCAGCTGGGGGAGGTCGCGAGGGTCAAAGAAGGCCGATTTTTCAAACAGGGGGTGGCGGACATGCAGGGCACGAGAGTTAAAGGTGCCCGCAGTTTTCAAGGCCTGAGTTTTGTCGTGGTGCTCGGGAGGAAGAGGCATATGTGTTAATGTATTTATGCCGCACAATAGCACTACCGGTTGTGGTGTCAATAGAAAGATATCCATTATAATGCGATTTGATTGCAATATAATAAGGCATCGACGGCGTTGCACGCGTCTTCGGGAATGGTTTTTGCGGCCTAATTTCATTTACATTTACGGCTTAATTTGGTTTACAGGTTGGGTGGCCATTTTCACCAACACCAGTAAGTCCTCCACCCGAGCGATAGCTCTGCCCTTGGCTTGCTCAACGAAGGGATCCATCGGGCCAAGATCGGTCCACGACGCCAGCAAATAGGCGGGCAGGCCCTCCTCGGTGGAGTAGTACGCTCGCCACTGCCCCCAACACCGCCGCAACTCGATCAACTCGAAACGTCGACCAAACCAGGGGTGGAAGGGATGAGTGACTTTGAAACTCTGTTTTGCACCGGCCTTATCCGGTGCAGTTCGCGAGGGACGCCAAAGGGAAAGTCGAAAGCAGTGTCAAATACGTCAAGGACAACGCCCTGGCTGGCCGCAAATTTGCCACGCTGGCCGAGGTCAACCAGTTCCTTCTGCACTGGGAGAAAACGGTGGCCGATGTGCGCATTCATGGAACAACCAAGTGCCAGGTGGCAGAACGGTTCCGTCTGGAGCAGCCTTGCCTGACGCCGCTGCCAGACTCGCTGTTCCCTTGCTTCCAGGAGGCACCCCGCACGGTGCATCGCGATGGCCATATCGAGGTGGCCAAAGCCTATTATCACGTCCCGCCCGAATACTTGCAGCGGGAGGTGTGGGCTCGATTCGATAGTCGGGAGGTGCGGATTTTCATCCCGGATAAGGTCGGCGCTTTAAAGCAAATCCAAGTGCATCGGCGCCTCCAACCCGGCCAGTTCACCAACGCCCGGGGTATCGGCGGTGGCCAGGGCAGCCTCCAGGCCAATATGGATTACT
>CAIQQM010000085.1 GCA_903873945.1 uncultured Verrucomicrobiota bacterium | reverse complement strand
TGCTGGCGAAATCCGTGCAGACACCCCCGGTGAACTTCGGCATGACTGCGGACCGGATCGAAATTCGACTCGAAGAGCGGCTGCATCCCCATTCCGCGTTCATGACCGGGTTGGTCCGGGTGATGGGCAATGTCGGGGTGCTGGTGTTCTGGATTATTCTCGCTGCAAACTTTATCTCGCGGGAATGGGTTTCAGCCGATTGGCCGGGCAAGCTGGCTTGTGTGGCGGGAGTGGCGCTGGGAACCGGCCTGTGGTTCACGGGGTTAAGCTGGGGGGTGTCTCTTGGCCGGGGAAAATTCAGTGAAACCACGCTGTTGAGAATGGAGCATTTGTCCGGTATGTGCCTGCTTTTTCTGGCCCTAATCCATGGCGGAACCATCGTCTGGGAAATGCACAACAAGAATTGAACTCCAGATCCCCTCCTCTGAGGCCGGAAGCGTCTTTGCCGCGATCTTAAGATGGCCGATCATTGGATTGGCCCGACGACTGCGCGCGGCAACGGCGGGCAGCTGCGGTGATTGCGGGTTGTTTTTACCTCCGGAAAGCGCTTTTTTGAAGATCAAAAGCGTGATATTATTAGTGAGACAATAAAGAAGAGAAAGAGAGCGCGGCAGGCGTAGAGAATTGAAAGCACTGATTGACATGCGGAACCGAAGAACCGAACGAGTTTTTCTCGTCGGCATAGAACTTAAATCCCATAGCCGTTGGGTTCTTCGTGATTCACTGGCGGAGCTTTCGGAATTGGCCACTACCGCCGGGGGACAGGTAATAGGTGATGGTCTGCAAAAAATGACGGCTCCCTGCGCTGCCACCTTCATTGGCAAAGGGAAAGCCGACGAGTTCGCCCTCGAGTGCCGCCGTGCCAGCGTTGACACGGTCATTTTCGACGATGAGCTTTCGCCCGCACAGAGCCGTAACTTGGAAAACATTTTCAATTGCAAAGTGCTGGATCGCACTTCGCTCATCCTCGATATCTTTGCGCAACGCGCCCGAACGCGTGAAGGCAAGCTGCAGATCGAACTGGCACAACTGCAACACCTGTTGCCGCGCCTGACACGCTTTTGGGGCCACTTGTCCCGTCAAAAAGGCGGTATCGGCATGCGTGGTGGTGAGGGCGAAACGCAACTGGAAACCGATCGTCGCCGTGTGCAGGACCGCATCGCGCGCATCGAACGCGAACTGGAGGTCGTGCGCCGCCAGCGCGCCACGCAGCGTAATGCTCGCCAGCATAATCATTGGGCGCTGGCATCCATTGTCGGCTATACCAACGCAGGCAAATCCACCTTGCTCAACATCCTCACGGGCGCCGGGGTTCTGGCGGAGGATAAATTGTTTGCCACGCTGGACCCGACCACGAGGCGCCTCCGGCTGCCCAGTAACCAAAATGTGCTCCTGACCGACACCGTTGGCTTTATCCGCAAACTGCCGCACGGCTTGGTTGAGGCGTTCAAGGCAACTTTGGAGGAAGTCGTCCGGGCCGACCTGCTGGTTCACGTCGTCGATGTGAGCCACCCGCAGGCAGAACAGCAAATCCAATCCGTTGATGCCGTGTTGAAAGAGATTGGCGCGGAGGGCAAGCCGACACTGATGGCCTTCAACAAGATTGATCGATTTAATGACTGCCGTGAAGTGGTCGCCCGCTTCCTGGAGCGGCATCCGCACGGAGTTGCCATTTCCGCGACTAGTGGGGAGGGGATTCCAGCTTTGTTGGCGGAATTAGGCAGCAAGTTGCGCCCGGTCCGGGAATTTCTGGAACTGTCGGTCCCGCACGGCCAAGCCGGGGTCATCGCGCGGTTGCACGAAGTGGGACAAGTGGTGGAACGCAATTACAGCGGTAAAACCGCGCGATTCAAAGCCCGCATTCCTCCCCATCTCCACGGAGAATTTGCGCCTTTCGTCGTGCGTGGATTGCAGACGGCCTGAATCGCATCGTCGGCTTGCGCCGACTTGATTCGGTTCGCTTTGGATTGGGCGCCTTGGCTGAGCAGAATGATTTTGCTAGTGTGCGTGCCGGGTTCGCCGCTAGATTTCCGGTGTGCACGGAATGAAGCTGATGGACCAGCCCGCTAGCGAACGCCCGCGGGAGCGGCTTAGGGAAAAAGGCCCCGATTCACTTAGCCCCGGGGAATTAATCGCAATTCTCCTCCGAACTGGGCTGAAGGGAACGAACGTGGTGGAGGTCGGGAAACAGTTGGTCAAACGCTACGGTTCACTGAACAGCCTTGCCCGCGCTTCATGGAACGAGCTGGCGAAGGAGCCGGGCATCGGACCCGACAAAGCCGTCACGCTCGTTGCGGCATTTGCGTTGGCTCGTCAGCTCGTCAAAGAGGCGCACGGCGAATCTCCGATGCTTGATACCCCGGAAGCCGTGGCAGACCTGATGCGCGAGGAAACCCGGTTGCGCACCGCGGAGATTTTTCAGGTGCTCCTGCTTAACACCCGCCGCCGGCTGATCGGAAGGCCGGTGAAAATTTCCGATGGCACTCTCGACACGATCCTGGTGCATCCACGTGAGGTCTTTAAGCCTGCTATCGCCGCCAATGCGGGGGCGGTCGTTCTGGTCCACAATCATCCCAGTGGCGACCCGACTCCGTCCGAGGCGGACATTAAAGTGACAAGGGACCTGATTCGCGCCGGGCAACTGCTGAAAATCGAGGTGCTCGACCATGTCATCCTCGGCTGCAAGACGCAGGAACGAACGAAGGATTATGTCTCATTGCGCGAGCTGGGCTATTTCTATACCTGACAAAGACCGGGCATGACTCTTGATTAAGTAATGGGCGATTGAAAGTTTTGACTTGGCAACGGGGACTCTTGCCCCACTTTTGAGGTTGTGATTCATCCAACTGCCGTTGTTCATCCGAAAGCCAGAATTCCAGCCAATGTCCAAATTGGACCTTACGCCGTCATTGATGAAGGGGTTGAACTGGGTCCGGATTGCATCATCGGCCCCCATGTCTATTTGACGGGTCTTACGAGCATCGGCTCTCAAAACCAGTTTTTCGCCGGGTGCGTCATCGGTGAAGCGCCGCAGGATTTGAAGTATAAAAACGAGCCAACCCGGTTGCGGATTGGCGATCAAAACGTCTTTCGCGAACATGTGACAGTGCACCGATCGAACAAAGCGGAGGAGGACACCGTGCTCGGTTCGCGCAATTTTCTCATGGCCAACTCCCATGTTGGACACAACTGCCGGCTGGGAAACAGCGTTATCCTGGCCAACGGGACGCTCCTGGGGGGACAAGTCACCGTGGCTGATCGGGCTTTCATTTCCGGCAATTGCCTGGTTCATCAATTTGTGCGCGTTGGCACGCTTGCGTTGATGCAGGGAGGTTCGGCAATCAGCCAGGACCTGCCTCCCTACACTATCGCGCGGGGTTACAACGGCATCTGCGGATTGAACATTATTGGGTTGCGTCGGGCGGGTTTCACGCCGGCCGAACGGCTTGAATTAAAACAGCTTTACCGCATGCTTTTCCGCGAGGGCCGCCATCTGCGGGCTACTATCGCGAGCGGGCATGAGCGGTTTTCAAGTGTGCCATGCAGAACGATGCTGGATTTTCTGGCCTCTTCGAAGCGCGGTGTTTGCGCTGATAGAGGTAATAATCGGGGTGGAGAGGAAGAAATTTAACCTCGGGGACTATGGCAAAAATGGGGCAGACTTTAACATTCCCTTTGGAGCCGTCGCTGCGGATCGCAGTCCGATCTGAGATTTGAACTTTGACGAGCTTGGAGATTGGGATTACGTTTTAAGAGCGATAATGAGTTTTAGGCTTTTGTGTTTCAGATTCTGCGTCATTCTGGCTGTTTTGGCTTTGAACAACCCTTTGGCGGGTCGTCTCGCAGCCCAAAGCATGCCGCGCGGCAGGCCGATTGAGTTCTCGGATCCCAAGGGCGGCGGCGTTTACACCAATCTGCAGGAGTTTGGCAGTCGGACGGATAGGTTGAAACAACTCGAGGAGGAGTTATCCCAGCCTCTGAGAATGTTTTCGCCCGACACTTCGCTTGAAGGGGCCTCTGTTCCGTTTGTTCGACCGTCAACCACTCCGGTCATTCAAAGCAAGAAACTTCAGGACCTCCTCGAGCGGCGGAAAAACTGGGCATTTTTAAGTCCCGAGGACGTGGCGGCTGGGCCGACTGCCGAGGATATTTTTGGCGTGCCGAAATACGAAGCTGACGGTCAGGAAACCAGTAAAACCCCCGCGCTGGAGCAATATTTTAAGAATATAGACCGTCGGCAGGGTCGCAGTGCTGGACTAACCAAGTTGAGTGAGGAGGATTTATTTGGCCAGCGCAAGACGACGGACTCAGACAGTGGGTTTGCCTCCTCCAGCGATTCGGACATGCCCAGCGGTGTCAAGGATAGCGAGCAGGCGCTTAAGCAGCTCCTGGTTCCAGAGACGGACATCAACACATTTGCCCCTTTCGTCACGCGTGGCAGCCCCGCGGATATTTTTGGCCTTGGCGATCAGACGTTGTCGCCCAAGCAGATTAGCGCGCACAAAGCTTATATGCAGGAATTCCAGAACGTGCTCAATGGCACGACAGCGGCACCTGGCATCGACCCGCTTGACTCGCTCAACTCGTTCAACCCGCTGCAGGCCATGTCTGAGGTCGCTCGCGAGCCTGTGAAGCTGGGTGGAGGACTGGACAACCTTCTCGGTACGACCCGGCATAAAAGATTGGATGGCCAGTCAGAATTGATTGACCCCGCTTTGCTCCCGAATGCTGCGTCGGATATCAACGCGCAGGTGCTTAACCAATGGAATCCGTTTTCGACGCTGCCTAATACCGATCTGCCAAAGCTGACACCGCCCGCGCCAGCCTTCACCGCCCCGAGAAGGCCCTTCTAACACGCTCCCAACCGTCATTCCCAGCGCATGACTTGCACGGTGGTTCCTGTAGGCCAGGTCGTTCGTGGCGGTAATTCGACCAGTCCGTTGGCTGCGGCTAGCGAGCTTAGAGCATGGGAGGCTTGTAGGCCGGCGGAGCGGATTGTGCCCATCTCATCCACTTTAACCCGAAGGAAATGGCGGCGGTCACTGGGATTGGCCAGTGGCTCGGCGAGCGTGGCTGGATGTGCCGGCAAAGCAAGGTGAGTCCCGCCCTGCCAGCAAAGCAGGGCCGGACGCACGAACAACAGGAATGTTACGAACGCAGAAACCGGGTTGCCAGGCAGCCCGAAAAAAAGTTTGCCACGCCGGTGACCAAACATGAACGGCCTCCCGGGTTTGATTGCTACCCGCCAAAACTGGAGATCCCCACCGCCCTGCTCGAATGCGCGCCTGATAAAATCCATTTCTCCGACAGAGGCGCCGCCGGAAGTGACAACTACATCGCATTGGTTGAATGCCTCCTCCAATGCGAGCCGCGTCGCAGCAAGAGAATCCGCCACCAACGGAAGAGTCGCGGGCAAAGCGCCGGCGTTTCGAACCAGGGCCGCCAGACCGAGGCGGTTGCTTTCATAAATCTGGGCGTCAGCCAGGGGTTGTCCCGGCTCCTTCAATTCAGAACCAGTCGCCACGAGCCCCACTTTCGGTCGTCGACCGACGCAAACGCTTTCGATCCCAGTTGCAGCCAGCAGGCTGATTTCCCCCGCGGTTAGCCTCTCGCCCGCTTCGGCGACCCGGGCGTTGCGCTTTATGTCTGTCGCGCGTAGCCGGACGTTTTCCCATGGTTTAACAGCCTCCAGGATCCAAATCCCGGCGGGGTCTTTAGGCTCAACCAGGGTATCCTCTTGCATGACCACAGCGTCCGCGCCGGATGGCATTGGGGAACCCGTGAAAAGACGGACGCAACTGCCGCTCGGAATTTCCCCCTTGAAATTTTCTCCTGCCGCCACTTTTCCACACAGGCGCAGACGGACTGGGGATTCAGGTTTGGCTTGTGCTAAATCGTCTGCGCGCACAGCGTATCCGTCCATGGCGGAGTTATCGAAAAGGGGAAGGTCAACTGGCGACATCACCTGCCTGGCGAGCACTCGTCCGTGAGCTTCACTCAAGACGGCGCGCTCACTGGCGATCGGTGGAATCGCCGCAAGGATTCGGGCCAATGCTTCTTCGAATTCGAGCATCCGCAGGTTCGGGTTATTGGATTATTTAGCAGGATGAAGCGTTGGGAGGGATTAGTCCAGCCTGATGCCAAAAGCCGACGTCGCGGGTGAGATGAAAAGCGCTCAACTCGATGGAGTTTGATTCAACAATCTCGCAACCAATGCAAGGCCAGTGAGCACTCCCTGTACCCCCGAAACACGAGCTGACTGAAAACCTGACCTCTATGAGGTTCCGACGCCCCGCACTAATGAGCGGCAGTCATAACCAGGACTTGCTCGAGGGTTGAGATTCCATCGCGGACGCGATCCAACGCGACCATTCTCAGGGTGCGCATGCCTTGGCCAACCGCGACTTTGCCCATTTCGCGGGTATTGGCGCGGGAGATGATCAATTTGCGGATTTCGTCCGAGACCGTCATCGCCTCAATGATTGCCATGCGTCCGGCGTAACCGGAATTTTTGCATCGGTCGCAGCCGCGCCCCCGGAATAACGTGACGCCGTCGAAGATGCTCGGGTCAATGTTAAGGTCCTGATACATCTTGGACGGATAGGTGACCGGCTCTTTGCAATGGGAACAGGTGCGGCGCATCAGGCGTTGGGCACAAGCCAGAATGAGCGAGGAAGAGATCAGAAAGGGGGCGATGCCCATATCGTCAAGGCGCGCAACAGCGCCCGGAGCATCGTTGCAGTGCATGGTACTCAATACCTGGTGGCCTGTGAGCGCGGCCTCAATCGCGATCTCCGCAGTCTCGGTATCGCGGATTTCACCGATCATGATGATGTCCGGGTCCTGACGCAAAATGGAACGGAGCGCGTTGGCAAACGTCAGGCCGATTTCCTTTTTCGTTGGTACCTGGTTGATGCCCGGGATCTGAAACTCCACCGGATCCTCGACAGTGATGATGTTGTAGATGGGGTTGTTCAGCTCATTGAGCGCGGAATAAAGGGTGGTCGTCTTACCCGAGCCGGTCGGCCCCGTAACCAGAATCAGACCGTGGGGAGCATCGACGGCTGCTTTAACTTGCTGGAAAGTGTCGGTGTCCAGGCCGAGTTTGTCGATGCTAGCCGACAGGTTCGCCTTATCGAGCAACCGCAACACGATTTTTTCACCATGAACCGTGGGGATGATGGAGACGCGTAGATCGTAGTCCTTGCCGCCGACGCGGATGCGCATGCGACCGTCCTGGGGTAGGCGTCGTTCCGCGATGTCCAGGCTGCTCATGATTTTGAAACGGGAGGCAATCGCGAGCTGCAATTGCTTGGGCGGAGGGGTGGCGTCGATCAACACGCCATCAATGCGATAGCGCAAGCGCAGTGTTTTTTCGAACGGCTCAATGTGAATGTCGCTGGCGCGATCCTTGACGGCCTGGACCAAAATGAGGTTGGCCAGTTTGACAACCGGGGCTTCTTCGCTCGACGCTGCTAGTTTGTCGAGATTAACCTCCTCGACGGTTTCCTTGGCAATTTCGACTTTCTCGTCATCTTCAGCATCTTCGCTCTTTTTCTGAGCGTCTTGGATGATATCCTCCATGCTGCCGCTTTTGGAGGCATCGATGCTGCTGAGTTTGTCGAAGATGGCTTTTTCGGAGGCAATGAGCGGCGAGACTTCAAGTTTTGTGATGCGGCGGACATCGTCAATAGCCAGAACATTGAGGGGATCGGCCATCGCCACAAAGAGCCTGTTCTCCAGCCTGGAGATCGGGACGATCTTATGGTTGTGGGCCAGCTCTCTCGGCAACAAATCCGCTATCTCCATTGGGATGCTGGTGCGAGCAAGGTTGATGGGCGGGGTGTTCAGTACACGCCCCATGGAGACGGCCATGTCCTGCTCGCTGACATAAGCCTTGTCCAGGATCAGCTTGAGCAGGCGCGTGCCTTCTTTTTTTTGCTGGTCGAGCAGATCTTCGATCTGTTTGGCGGTTAGCAGACCGTCCTCCACCAGCGCGTCGGCGATGCGTTCCCCAAATGTTTTGACTGGAGGCATGGGATTAACGGAATACTTTGCGGAGGTTGGCAACCAAATCCTGCGGCGGAACCAAATACCACAACAAACGGTTATTGGTGGCCTCGGAAAGATCTTTCACTGCCTGCTGGTTGAACGGATTGGCCGTCGCCACAAAAGTGGATCTGCTCATGCGATCAAACGGCAGGATGCACCAGCGCTGGCAGACCTCGCTCGGAAAACCGCGCGCGAGATCCATGTCGATATCGTAACGGTCGAGCGGTAGATAGGCCAGCCGCGATTGGTCCGACAAAATTTTCAAAGACTTCTCCACCGGCAGAATCCCTTTGTCAGACAAAATCTGAATGAACGGTTCAACAACACCCGTCGGTGGTGTCGTTAAATCTTGGGTGGACCAGCATAAATCGAAGTCACCGGAGGTGATGATTTTGCTTTCAACGAAAAGCTTGTGCATCATCTTCCGACCGTCATCGACTTCGGTCGGTGCGCGTCTGCCTGCTGCCTTGTGTCCCGGTGCCGAGCCTTCCTGCGATTTGGTGATGACCGGGGTTTCGGCGGGCGGCTCGATTGGAAAATTGTTGGCCTTCGTCTCAATTTGCTTCAAGGCCGCCTCGACGTCCGGATCGCCCGGGTAGCGTTGGAGAATGGTTTCGTACTCGAGGATGGCCGAGGAAAGCTGCCCCATTTGCACATAGGCCTGTGCGATTCGTTTTGAGGTGCTAACAACTTCCTTCTCCCGGCCAAGCTTGGAGTAGGCTTCCTTTAAAATCTCGAGAGACTGGTAGTCGCGCGGTTGCGATTGAGTAATAACCTCAAACATCTCAATCGTCTGCGCCAACTGGGCTGATTCACTTGGAGTTGCGGTGCTGGCCATGAGATTTTAGTCTAACCCGGTCAAGACATTCCACACGCCGAATCATTTCGGTAACCGGGCCAATTGCTTACAGCAAACTTGCGGCCAACCTGCAGAATTCGCATCAGTAAGGCAAGCTTTGTTATGGCTGGCGATTGGCCATTCATCATCAGACACTTCTGTCCAAATTCGGCACACTGATATTGCATTCGACCCTGCAGTTGCCGATGGTAACAGCAATCTGGTAATGCTTTTGGACAACAGGCATGCAACCTCTCGTTCTCGAAATGACTCCCGCGCCCGGCGACCGTTTGCAGCGGTTCGTTGGTGATCGGGTCCGGTTTTTCCTGAAGGCGCCTGGCGGGTGCGACGCAATGCAAGGTTGGCAGGCCCGGTTGCGGACCAATCTTGGCCGCGCGGAAGTCTTGCGTCGGGAAATCCTCCAGGCGCACACCATGGGCCTGCCCCTGGCAGGCGCGTCCTGGCGCGATTTGCCGATGGAAGAAGAAGGAAACGGCTGGGCGCTCGAATTGCCGCTCGCCGAAACCGGTTTCTTCAAGGCTAAGGCCTACCTGACGGACCCCCGTGGCTGGCAACATTGGCCCATCGGCTTGGACGTTGGCCTCGCCGTCCATCCTGACAGCTACCGCACGGCGAACACAATCTATTGTGCCTTTGCGCGAATGTTTGGCGAAACGCGTTCCGCGCGCAACGCCCACGAGGAAAAACGGGAACGCTTCCTTGCGGAGCTGGATCAAAATGGCTACACGGTCATTCCCCCTTCGGGGAAACTGCGCGATCTGACCCGGCTCCTGCCGCATATCATTGAGCGGCTGGGTTGCCGGATCCTGCACTTATTGCCCCTCAACCCAACGCCGACAACCTATGCGCGCTTCGGCCGTTTTGGCAGCCCTTATGCCGCGCTGGATCTGACGGCGATCGATCCCGCGCTCGTGGTCTTTGACCGACGCACGACCGGCGTCGATCAGTTCCGCGAACTCACCTACGAGACACATTTGCTCGGCGCCCGGCTATTTCTCGACATTGCGATCAACCATGCCGGCTGGGGTTCAGCCTTGCAGGAACACCATCCGGAATGGTTTCTCCGCAATCCGGACAGCACGTTTGCCAATCCTGGCGCGTGGGGTGTGACCTGGGAGGATCTGGTTGAACTGAACCATCAGAATGTCGCCCTTTGGGATGAGTTGGCCGAGATGTTTTTAATCTGGTGTCGGCGTGGCGTCGACGGCTTTCGATGCGATGCGGGTTACAAAGTGCCAATGCCAGCCTGGCAATTCATTATCGCCAGGGTCCAACAGGAATATCCCCATGCCATTTTCCTGCTCGAAGGTTTGGGTGGGGCTTGGGAAACGACCGAGGCCCTTCTTACCGAAGGCGGCATGCAATGGGCTTACTCTGAGCTGTTTCAAAATATTTCTCCCCAACAGGTCGCTTCTTACCTCGACTACAGTCACAGGCAGAGCCGGCGCGTTGGACTGCTCGTTCATTACAGCGAAACACACGATAATGACCGCCTCGCAACCCGAGGACGCGAATGGTCGCTGTTGAGAAACCGGCTTTGCGCGCTGGCTGGCTCCAGCGGCGGATTCGGGTTCGCGTGTGGTGTCGAATGGCTCGCCACCGAGAAGATAAAGGTCCATGGCAGCACCGGCATGGCCTGGGACAACCAAGAAAACCTGGTGCCTGAACTGGGCAAACTCAATTCGCTTCTCGCTGAACATCCGTGTTTCTTCGACGGTGCTGAGTGCACCCGGTTGAGCCCGGTGGATTCACCGGTGTACGCCCTGCAACGGGTATCGGCGGAAGCCAAAGATGTCGTGCTCGTTCTGGTCAATACTGACGTAAAAGCTCCACACTCCGTGACGATTGAGTTCCCTTTGGCTGGGCTTGAGCCAGCCCTCTTTGTTTGCGATCTCGAATTCGAAGAGGTCGGCGTGTCCCGGAAGAGCCCCCTCTTGCCTCAGAAAGCGCAGAGCCGGGAAGCTCCCGCTGCGGCAAGATCGGTTGTCGATCTGGCCCGGTGGACGGATTTGCTCGGCCAGACCCCGCCCCAAATCACGAGAAGCGTCGAGGGCCGTCTCACTTGCGCTCTTGCTGCCGGCGCGTCGTATTGCCTCGCCCCGACAATTGCGCCGCGTGGATTGCGTGGGGATGGATATCGTCGGGCCAGGGCTCAGGCTGCGTGGGCTCTGACCGCCGTGACTCGAATCCTGCCGATAGAGCGCATCCGTGAGTTTGACTGGCTCTCAGTGGCGGCGGAGGTCGACCGGTCCCCTTCAAAGTTCCTGGCCGCGATTTCAAAACTCGCCGCGGTAACGTCTTCGGGTGATTTGTCTCCGTTCAAGTTGTGCGACGAGCTGCGCAGATTGGCCGGGCAGGACGTGTTTCCATGCGTTGTGACGTGGATGGTGCCTGATTCTCAGCGTATCACTCCGGTTCCTCCGGGCCACTGGCTGCTCATCCGGGATGCGAGCCCGTTCCGCGCCACGCTCAACTGCCGTGACTCTGCCCCACCGCAAAATGTCGAATCCATTCCCGTTCACGGCGGCCATATCGCCTGCTTTGTTCCACGCCGGACCGGGGCTGATGCGGCGCTTTCCGTCGAACGGTTCGCCGACAAAGATCGGCACGTTGCCGCTGAGATCCGTTTTCTCGCTCCCGAGCCGTCTATTGTGCGCCGCGCACCAGCCCCCAATGACCTTGTGCTCCTGACAAATGGTATCGGCGGCATGGCACGTCTCTGTGTCGATCTCGGGCGCATTCAGTCCAAGTACGATTGCGTGTTGGGGGCGAACCTGCATCCGGCTTTCCCGGTAGACCGGCACATTTTCTCCAAACGCATACGCGTTTGGGTCAATGCCGATGGGTTCATTTCACCGCTCGATTGCGGGAATCTGGATTCTTTTGACCCCGGCCCGCCGGCAATCTGGAATTTTGTCGCCAACGCGGGTGATGGGAGAACTGTTGAAATCCGCATGACCGTCGGCATGCTGGCAGGCCGCAATACGACCGTGTTCCGTTTCGACCGACCGGCCGCCTCGCAGGCAACCGGCAAACAACTCCCGGACGGCGCGGACGTGCGGCTCACCGTCAGGATCGATCTCGAAGACCGCAATTTCCATTGCGAAACTAAACGCAACGGCGGCGCGGAACATCATTTCTCAACCCACACGCATCTCCTCGCCGGCACAGGGCCGGTCACCCCTGCCGGAACCATCAGGGCCTCGGAGCATCGCCGTGAGGGAAGCCCGGCATTTTCCCCGAAGACTGGTTTTACCTTCACACCGGTAACCGATCGGCAACTCCAAGTCTTCAGTGACACCGGCAGCTACCACCCTCAACCCGAATGGAGCGAGAATATTTCGCATCCTGTCGAGCAAAGCCGTGGACAAACCGGCGCCGGCGACGCGTATAGCCCAGGCTGGTTCGAGTTGCCTCTGGCCAAAGGCGCGCAAGCTACAGTCGTCGTCACGGCTGAGCTTTCCGGCCCGGATCCGGGTGAACTCCTGCCCCTTCCCGGGATCGAAGACAGGGGGCGGGCAAAAAGAACGGAGTTGGCCGCCTTGGTGCCGCCTCCCGCAAACGAAGTTCAGGATGTCTTCGTCAGGCAGCTTCTGGATGCGGCCCGGGCTTTTGTCGTCCGCCGCAACGGCGGCAAAACCGTGATTGCCGGTTATCCGTGGTTCCTGGATTGGGGACGTGATTCCTTGATCTGCGCTCGCGGTCTTCTGGCGGGTGGAATGTTGGACGAGGTCGAACAGTTAATCGTCACATTCGCGCGTTTCGAACAAAACGGCACACTGCCTAACACCATTCATGGCGAAGATGCTTCAAATCGAGACACGTCGGACGCGCCACTGTGGTTTGGGATTGTTTGCGAGGAAGTCGCCGCCCTCGTTGGGAGTGGCTTTTATCAAACCACAGTGGGAAAAGGCCACAGGACAATAGCGGATGTGTTGCGGGACATAGCTCTCAACTATGCCGGCGGCACGCCGAACGGAATTCGCATGGACCGCACTTCGGGATTGATTTGGAGCCCCAGCCATTTCACTTGGATGGACACGAATTATCCCGCCTGTACTCCGCGCGAGGGCTATCCGGTGGAAATTCAGTCGCTGTGGATTCGCCTCCTGCGCCAGCTTCAACGCATTGAGAACCACAACGAACGAAAACGATGGGATGAGTTGGCCGCACAAGCCCGGGCGTCTTTGGACAAATTCTTCTGGCGCGAAGAGCGGAGCTGCTACGCCGACGTGCTGGCCGCTCGACCAGGACAGCCGGCTGCTGAAGCAGTGGTCGATGAATCACTGCGGAGCAATTGCCTGTTCGTGGTGAGCCTCGGGCTCGCAGAGGGCGACCACGCCAGGCGCTGCATGGAAGCGGCTTTGCGCTATCTTGTCGTGCCCGGCGCCTTGCGCTCCCTGGCGCCCCTGCCGGTGGCGGTGCCTCTGCCGGTCCGCGGTGCTGATGGCCGCTTGCTTAACAACCCCATCGATCCTTACTGGGGCCATTATGAGGGAGATGAAGATATGCGTCGCAAGCCGGCGTACCATAATGGCACCGCTTGGACCTGGATGTTCCCTGTCTTTTGCGAGGCTTTGGTGAGGGCGTGGGATTTCTCGCCCGAAGCGGTTGCCACCGCCAAGGCCTATCTTGGCAGCATCCAGCGGCTCATGGCCGAAGGGTGCATCGGTCACCTGCCTGAAATCGTGGATGGCGACGCGCCTCATGCGCAGCGTGGCTGTGATGCTCAGGCTTGGGGCGCAACCGAAGCCTTGCGTGTCTGGAAACTGCTGCAGTGCCCGCGTTCGGCTGAGGGTTGAAGCGCTTCAGCGTTTGAGCTTTGGGAACTGCTGGAAGGGGGAACCTACGGATGACTGGTAATCTTGGACCACTCCCGGTTCTGAGCGGCTGCGTAAATTGCGAAAACCGTTTCGTTCTGGATGAGCACGGCGCGTACGACACTTGAATCATCAGCCCGGCCGAGATTCAGCACCGTATCCGGGATGATGCCAACCTTCTTGTGCGCATAAATGAGCGCGAACACGGCCTGGGAAAAGGCACGGTAGGGCAAATCCTTGTACACGCCTTCAGCCGTGTCTTCCACCGCATCAGCCAGAAATTCAAGCTGATCCACCAGGTGGGGAAAGAGCGGCTCGTTGATCTGGGTGAATTCCAGCTTCCATTGCGGCAAATGCCGGAGCATTTTCTCCACAGCCGCCGGTGTAATCGAGGCTGCCCCTCGGTTGACAAAATCTACTATTTCCGCCATGGCCGAACTGTATCCTAAAACCTCAAAAAAGGAAAAGACAAATAATGGGTGTGGAGAAATAATGTGCTCAAATGGTGCAGGCAGGACTTTTGAAAAAGCGCGACTTCCCGACCGATTGAGGGCTGTGGAGGGAGTATTTTTCGGATGGCGCTTGCCCAATGTGCTGAGCGCCGCCATATTTTGCCGGTTTACAAGCCAGAATTAACCGCGTTTGAGAATCCTCATTGCCATCACCGGAGCCAGCGGAGCGATCTACGCGCAGCGTTTGCTCGACAACCTCGACCCTGCCCGGCATGAAATTCATGTCGTGCTGAGCAAGTACGCCCAGACCGTCATCGGGGAGGAACTGCCGGAGGGGTTGCGCCTGCCCCAAGGAGCCGTGGCGCACAATCTGGACAGCATGAACGCGCCATTCGCCAGCGGTTCCAATGCGCCCGATGCGATGGTCGTTATCCCGTGCACAATGGGAACCTTGGGCCGGATTGCTCACGGCTACAGCGAAAACGTGCTGCTGCGCGCCGCCGATGTCGTGCTCAAGGAGAAAAAGAAACTGATTCTCGTGCCGCGCGAAACACCGCTGAGCCTTGTGCATGTAAAGAATTTCGAGCTGCTGATGCTTGCCGGCGCAACGCTCCTGCCTGCAAACCCATCATTCTACAGCCGTCCCCAAACGGTTGAACAACTCGTTGATACAGTGGTGGCGAGAGTGATGGACCATCTCGGCCTGCCGCATGATCTCTCGCCCCGGTGGCGTTCAGAGCAGGAATGAAGGCGGGAGCATCAATGTTCTCCACACTTTGCCGATGGGGCTCGTTTGTAAAGTTTCACCATACGGTGTTCGCGCTGCCCTTTGCTCTGGCGGCGATGGCCGTCGCCGCGAGGGAAAATCGCGGCTGGCCCGGGTGGCGGACTTTTGCCTTGATTCTTGCGGCTATGGTTTGCGCCCGGACATGCGCGATGGCCTTCAATCGCATCGCGGACCGCAAGTTCGACGCGCTTAACCCGCGTACAGCCGGTCGGCACCTTCCGACCGGCCAGGTTGGCCTGTTCAGCGCTGTCGCGTTATGCGCGCTGTCGGCGGCAGGGTTGGTGGCCACAAGCTTTTTCCTCAACCGGCTTTGCTTTTACCTGTCACCTGTGGCCTTGGCTGTGATTTGGTTCTATTCGCTAACCAAACGATTCACGGATTTCACGCATGTGTTCCTCGGCTTGGCGCTGGCGCTCGCGCCGGTGGGCGCATGGCTCGCTGTAAAGGGGGTGGATGTTTCGGGGATGGAGATTTTGCAAATGCTGGTCCTGGCCGCCGCGGTCGTGCTCTGGCTGACGGGCTTCGATATTATTTATGCGCTTCAGGATTACGAGTTCGACCGGCAGCACAGCCTGCATTCCCTGGTGGTGGCCTGGGGTCCGAAGAACGCGCTGCAAGCGGCGTTTCTGGCCCACATGTTGATGTGCGGACTGCTGCTGGCGTTTGGATTGCTCAACCGGTTTCGCATTGCTTACCTGGTTGGCTGGCTGCTAATCGTGGGTTGCCTTGCTCTCGAACACTGGATTGCCCAACGCCGCAGCCTCGATTGGATCAATCTGGCCTTTTTCCGCCTCAATGCTGTGGTGAGCATTGTTTTTCTGGCGGTGACGATCGCTGAAGTCACGTTCCAGGGCGGGTTTCGGCTGAAGTGAAGTCCCGGGATGGGAACTCTGCATGAAACTGATCTCTTGGAATGTGAACGGCTTGCGCTCCGCGCTCCGGAAGACTTTCCTTGATTACCTCGCTGAGGAAGAGCCGGACATCCTTTGCCTTCAGGAAACCAGGGCCGGGCCGAACGACGTTGAACAACTCTGGCCCGCCGCCTACAGCACCTGCTGGAACGTCGCGCGGAAGAAAGGCTATTCCGGCACGGCCATTTTCACCAAAACCCGCCCCATCAATGTCACCTGCGGCATTGCTCAATCGGAACACGACGAAGAGGGCCGTGTCCTCACTGCGGAGTTTGCCGGCTTCTTCCTTGTGAACGTCTATGTGCCCAACTCCAGGCGCGATCTCGTCCGATTGCCGTACCGTCAGCTTTGGGATCGCGCTTTCTTGCGCTACCTCAGGAAACTCCAGCGCATGAAGCCGGTCGTCTTCTGCGGTGACCTCAATGTCGCGCATACGGAACTCGACCTTGCCAACCCCGCGGCAAATATCCGCAATCACGGGTTCACCAGGGAGGAACGGGCCGGGTTCGATGCCTTCATCAAAGCGGGTTTCATCGACACCTTTCGCGAATTCGAGAAGGAAGGCGGCCATTACACCTGGTGGAGCCCAATGCCCGGCGTGCGTGACCGCAATGTTGGATGGCGCCTCGATTACTTCCTGATCTCTGGTGTCCTGCGTCCGCGTCTCAAGGACGCGCTCATTCGTCCGATGGTTCTGGGCTCGGACCATAGCCCGGTCGGGATAACGATTGATTGACGTCAAACCTGGCGCTGGCAGGAGAACCCATGATATGTAACATTCGCGGCGTGCGGAGCGTCTTATGCTTTCAGAGCGGCAGGGTGAAAATATGAGCATGCAATACAGCTCCAATGCCGGAGAGCGGGGGCGCTATTCCGACAAGCGAGTCTCGCAAATGGGTGACACGCCGATCTCGAGGCGTGAAGCGGTGCGGCTTACCCTCTTCGGTGCCACGGGTTTGGTCCTTGGCCACCACTTGAATCTGCGGGCGTTTGCGTCCACGCCTTCGGCCATAGCCAAAGCCAGGGCAGTCATCCAGATCTGGATGTGGGGTGGCCCTTCACATCTCGACACGTTCGATCCCAAGCCGGAAGCGGGTTACGACTACTGTGGCCCGCTGGACAAGCCGATTCCCACCAACGTGGATGGAGTCAGGATTTGTGAGCTGATGCCGTTGCTGGCACAGCAGGCCGATAAGTACTCCATTATCCGCAGCATGACCCATGGCGTGAATGCGCACGAAACGGCATCCTATATGGTTCAAACTGCGCGGCCACAAGGCGGACACGATGTTTTTCCCAGCGTCGGGGCAGTGGTCTCGTTGTTTAAGGGCTATGAGGCGGGCTACCAGGGCCTGATCCCGCCCTATATTGTTTTGACCGAGCCGCAGGGACGGTTTTCCGAGGCGGGCTTCCTCGGCTCGCGCTATAAACCGTTCGCGACAGGCGGGGATCCGGGCCAGAACCGGTTTGCGGTTGAAGGCGTGGTGGTGGAGGGCATTTCCGAGAAACGACAGCAGGATCGGCGGGAATTGCTTCACAAGTTGGATACGCTGGGGCACTCCATGAGTGGCAATGCGCAATTGGCTGCCGCTGCGAAGGCTGAGAAAGACGCCTATGACCTGATTCTCGGCGACGCCGGCAAGGTGTTCGACCTGTCCCAGGAAAAGGACGAACTGCGAAACCAATATGGCCGCAACACTTTTGGGCAGTCTTGCCTGGTGGCGCGGCGGCTGGTTGAACGCGGCGTCCCTTACATCACCATCAACTACAAAGGCGATTGGGACACCCATAAGCAGAATTTCCAGGTAATGCGGCGCCGGTTGCCGGAGATGGACAAAGGCATGGCGACGTTGTTGCGGGACCTTTCGGAACATGGCCTGCTGAACAGTACGATCGTCTGGTGGAGCGGGGAATTCGGTCGAACACCCAAAGTGCAGTGGGAGGCGCCGTGGAATGGCGGACGCGGGCATCATGGTGAGGCCTTTTGCGCTGTGGTTGCGGGCGGTGGATTTAAGGGCGGCCATGTGATCGGGGCGTCGGACTCGAGGGGAGAAGAGGTGAAGGAGCGGCCTGTGTATCCGTGTGATCTGATCGGCACAATGTACACATTGCTCGGCATTGACCCGGACGCCAAATTGCCCCATCCCCAGGGCCTCATGGTTCGGGCAACCCCATCCGCTGCCGATGGAGTCAACACGGGCGGGCGCCTGAAAGAGATTATCTAGATTCTGCCGCGCAGCATTTGAATCCGTCCCGAAATCACCAGTTCAAAGGAGTGCCGGATTATTGGCCGGTAAGAGCTTGGCGTTCGCGGCCACGCCTTCGATGGTCCACAAAATTCCGCTTGGGCTTTGCGGCTCTGGCGCTGGCGGCGTCTACGCCCGCTATGCGGGCGCAGCCGGTCACACCCCATGTGGGTTATGTCTATCCTGCCGGAGGCCGGCAGGGCACGAGGTTCCAGGTCACCGTCGGCGGTCAGTATCTCGTAGGTGCCACCAATGCCTGCGTCTCCGGCTCCGGGGTTCGCGCCGTCTTCCTTGAGTACGTCAAACCCTTGACACCGCAGCAGGCCAGCCAGCTAAGGGAGAAACTGAAGGAACTTCAGGAAAAGAGACAAAGCGCGGGCGCAACCGGCAGAAAAAACGGCTCGCAGACTTCCACGAATCTTACTTGGACGGCCGAAGATCAGAAGCTGCTGATGGAAATCAGGCAGAAACTCGCCACATTCCAGAGAAGACCTGCCAACCCTGCGATCGCCGAAACGGTCATCCTCCAGATAACGATGGCTCCCGATACTGAGCCGGGCGAACGGGAATTGAGGTTGGAAACCCAATTCGGATTGTCGAACCCGATCCTGTTCTGCGTGGGTCAACTGCCCGAATTCGCCAAACTCGCGGCAACTGGCAACCGGGAAATCTTGGCAAACGCTGGGAAGAAATTTGGCGCTCAACCGCCGTCCGCCGCTGCGCCGACGGAAATGAATATCACGCTGCCGGCGATTGTGAACGGCCAGATCATGCCGGGCGGCGTTGACCGTTACCGGTTTCAAGCGCGCAAGGGCCAGCGGTTGGTGATTGCCGTCAATGCGCGTGGATTAATCCCTTATCTCCCCGATGCCGTCCCCGGCTGGTTCCAGGCCGCTCTCACACTCTATGACGCCAAAGGGCGCGAACTCGACTACGCCGACCACTACCGTTTTCATCCCGACCCCGTTCTCTACTTCGAGGTTCAGACCAATGGCGCCTACATGGTTGAGATCAGGGATTCCATCTACCGCGGACGCGAGGATTTTGTCTATCGCATTTCTATCGGCGAGACGCCCTATATCACCGGCATCTTCCCGCTCGGCGGTCCGGCGGGTGCTCAAACCGTGGTCGAAGTAAGCGGCTGGAATCTTCCCGCGGCGACCCTCACTCACACCAATAATGAACCGGGAATCGTTCCCCTCTCCATGCGAAAGGATGAGCGGGTTTCCAACCATGTTCCTTTTGCCGTGGACACACTGCCGGAATGTGTCGAGCAGGAGCCGAACGATTCGCCGGCCGGGGCTCAACCCATAACCCTTCCCGTCATCGTCAACGGCCGCATAGACAAACCTGGCGACTGGGACGTGTTCCGGTTCGAAGGCCATGCGGGCGACGATATTGTTGCCGAGGTCTATGCGCGCAGGCTCGATTCACCGCTTGATTCGGTGCTCAAACTCACCGATGCAAGCGGGAAGCAACTGGCCTTCAATGACGATCATGAGGACAAGGGAGCCGGGCTGGATACCCATTACGCGGATTCCTACCTCCGCCTTAAACTGCCTGCCGACGGAACCTATTATCTTCATATCGGTGATGCCCAGCATCAGGGTGGGCCGGAATATGCCTATCGCTTGCGTGTTAGCCCGCCCCGGCCGGACTTCGCTTTGCGCGTCGTTCCTTCGAGCATCAATGTGCGTCCTGGCACCATTGTTCCCATCACTGTGTACGCGCTTCGGCAGGATGGGTTTTCCAACAATATCGTTCTGGCATTAGAGGACGCCCCTGCCGGATTTGCCTTGAGTGGCGGCATCATTCCTGAAAATCAGGACAAAGTGCGGCTCACGCTCACGGCTGGGCCAACGGCGGCAAAGGATCCCGTCAGCCTCTCCCTCAATGGCGGCGCGATCATCCAGGGACATCCGGTCGTCCACCCGGCTATCCCGGCGGAGGACATGATGCAAGCCTTTGCCTATCGCCATCTTGTTCCCGCCAAAGAATTGGATGTCGCCATGTTTGGACGCTCCCTGGGCCGCGGTGGTGTGAGAATCCTGGGCGCAACTCCCATAAAAATCCCAGCCGGTGGAACTGCAATCGTCCGGCTGGGCACGCCAACGAGAGAATTCTCCGGGCGGTTCCAGTTGGAGCTAAGCGGGCCGCCCGAGGGAATCACCCTCCAAAGCACCGGGCCATCGGTTGATGGCGCGGAACTTGTGCTGCACAGTGACGCCGCGAAAACAAAACCCGGCCTGAAAGGCAATCTGATCGTCAATATTCTTCCCGGGAAGAACCAGGACGCAGCTCAAAAGGGTAAAAAGCAGGGAAACCAGCGCCGCGGCCCCGTGGGAGTCTTGCCCGCCATCCCTTTCGAAGTTGTTGCTCCAGGGTAGGGCGCGTCACTCCGTGCGCGCCGCGGCTTGCCCAGTTAGAGCGCTTTGCCGCCTGAAGAGACTGCCAGTGCCGTTGGCGAAAACGGCACAACCCCGGCCCCACAACATCCGCTTGACCTCCGTCTTTGTGGCGGGGAAGCTGTCACCCGTTTTAGTTGCAAATTTTAACGTCACAATGAAGCAAAAGACTCGTTTCTTCCTCGCGCTGGTGCCCACCCTCCTTGCCTGCCAATTGACCGTCCAGGCCGCCACACCAAAGGCCGCTCAATCAACCACACCGCCACCGGCTGCCAGTCCGACCGGCAGGCAAATCATCTCCCGCAACCCTTACCTTGGCGCCATTGTTCTCGATGCCGCCACCGGCAAAGTCCTCTTTGAACAGCAGGCCGATGTCAAAGGGTATCCCGCCAGCGTGCTCAAGCTGATGGACCTCCTGATCATCCTGGAAAGAGTCGAACAGGGGCAGCTCTCTTTGCAGGATCAGGTTCCCGTCAGTGCCAAGGCCTCGCACACTGGCGGCTCGCGGGTCTGGTTGATGGACAAGGAAACTTTCACGCTCGATGAAATGTTATATGCGCTCATGGTGCAGTCCGCGAACGACGCGGCAGTTGCCTTGGCGGAAAAAGTCGGCGGCACAACGGACGGTTTCGTGGAGTTGATGAACAACCGGGCCAGGGAACTGGGAATGACCAGCACCGTGTTCCGTTCCGTGCATGGCCTGCCGCCGGGCAAGGGTCAGGAGCATGATATCACCACCGCGCGCGACCTCTCCATTCTTTGCCGCGAATTGCTCAAGCACCCCGACACCTTGCGCTATACCTCCACTCGCGAACGGCCGTTTCGCTCGAATGTTCCACAAAAGACCGTTGTGATGCGCACCCACAACCATTTGCTGGGGCATGTGGATGGTTGCGACGGCCTCAAAACCGGTTATATCACTCAAGCTGGCTTTTCCATCGCGGTGACCGCCTCGCGGAAGGGCCAGCGGGTGATCGCCATCGTGCTCGACAGCATTGATCTTAAAACCCGCGACGCCAAAGCTGCGGAATTGCTCGCCAAAGGTTTTGCCGCACTGCCGGCAGCCGCGCCGCTCACAATCCCCGTGCCTGTGACGCCTAAAGCGCAGGCAGCAGCGCGAAAGTAAAGCAAAGCTGTAATTCTAGCCCGCCCGGCGCCGGCTCAGCGGAGCGAATTATGAAAAAGAAATCTGAAAGTCTAAAAGCGGTTGCGATAAACGGAAGCCCGCGAAGAGGGGGTAACACCGAGGTGCTGCTAAAAAGGGTTCTCGAGCCTTTGGCGGCTGCGGGCTGGGAAACCGGGTTCGTTCAGTTGGGTGGAAAACCGATCCGCGGCTGCAGGGCGTGCTACCAATGCTTCAAAACCAAGGATTCACGCTGCGGCCAGAAGGACGGCGTCTTTGAAGAATGTTTGGAAAAGATGCTCGAAGCGGACGCGATCATCCTCGGTTCGCCAACTTATTTCACAGATGTGAGCGCCGAAATGAAGGCGCTTCTCGACCGCGCCGGTTTGGTGGCCGTGGCCAACGGCGGATTATTCCGTAAGAAAATCGGGGCGGCCGTGGTGGCCGTCAGACGCGGCGGCGGCACACATGCCTTCGACACAATCAACCACATGTTCCTCATGAACGGCGTGATTGTTCCGGGGTCAACCTACTGGAATCTCGGGTTTGGTTTGGACAAGGGCGACGTGAAGCAGGATGAGGAGGGCTTGCGGAACATGGACGATCTTGGACAAACGATTGCCTGGCTGGGCAGGACGTTGCGGGAGGGCGGAGGCAAACCTGAGCAGCGAGTCTGCGCCGAACCGGCCCCGGAATGAGGTTAGTTGGTTGGGCGATAGGGCTCGTGGTTTTTGTAGCCGCGAAGCAACGCTTGGTTGAGTTCGAATAGGTTCATCTGACCGAGTGAGGCGGCAAGGTCGCTGGCTTTTTGCCCGGTTTCGACGGCCTTTTCGAACTGACCCGCTTCGGCGTAGGCCGCACCGAGGGTGATAAGACACGCGGTCTCCTTGTTGGAAGTGAGTTCACAAGCATGGAGCGCCAATGCGATGGCTTCAGGCCCATTTCGCAAGCTTGCTTCCGGATAGGTGGCCAGGATCAACGCCAGATTATTCAACACCGGAACCTCGTCCGGGCTGCGAAGCAGCATCTCACGATACTGTGCAACTGTCCGGGTCGTTTCGCGAAGGCTGGCCGCGCGGCCAAGTTGCATGCGCGCGTCGGCAAGGCTTCCATCAAGCCGCACGGCCTCGCGGAGGCTGGTGATCGCTTCGTCAAATTTGCCGCGCTTCAGCCATTCCAGCCCGAGGTGATAGTGTGCCCTGCCATCCACGGGATTTAGACGGATCGATTCTAAATAACACTGGAGCGCCTCATCGGAGCGGCCCTTTGTACTCAAAGCTTTGCCTAGGGCCGTAAGGGCTTTGACAGCCTTCGGGTCAAGGTGGAGAGCCTCGGTGCAGTGCCTGGCTCCGCCATCGTAATCGCCCAATTCAACGAGCGTGATCCCCAGATTCTCGCGAGCAAGGACGTCGTCAGGATCGATGCTGACCGCTTTCGCAAAGTAATTCGTGGCTTCCGACGCCTGCCCGGCCTCAACTAATGCCAGACCCATGCTCAGATTCACCTCCGGCCTTTCAGGGTCGAGTCGCAACGAAGCGCGGTAATGCTCAATGGCCGCCGCCGGCTGTCCGGATTTCTGCAAAATGAACCCCAGGTTATACTCCGCAGCGCGGTTGTTATGGGTGACAGCCAGGCAATGGGTCCACAGCACAAAGCTGTTTTGCCAAACGCGAACCTGGCCCCTGCCCAGAACGGCACAGGTCAGCAGCGTCAGGAGCGCGCTTCCGCCAAGCCATGCCGTCCGGAAACGCCAACCCGATGACATATCCGCAACGGCCCAAATTCCCGCCACAAAAAGCCAGATCGAAGGAAGGTAAGTGTAACGGTCGGCAATGGACTGGTCTCCGTTTGCCACAAGGCCGATAACGGGAACAAGCATGCCCAGAAATCCCAGCCAGCCTACGACCAGATACGGGGCGGAACGCCTTCGGGTGCCGACGAAGAGCGTAATAATTATTAGAAGCGCAGCCGCCCCGGCCACCTGCCAAAGCTCCCAATGCGCGGGCCGCGGATAGACTACTGCTAGGTCTTTGGGCCAGACCAATTTCCCCAAATACCGGAAATAGGAAATCGGAACGTTGGCCAGCCGGAAACTCCAGGGAATCTTTTCGGCTGAGAGCAGGATATGCCCGCTCTTCATGCCTAGGTAAGTAATGACGCATGAAATGGCCGAAAGCAGAAAAAACGGCAGTTTTTCCAGGAGGAGCGGCAATACTGAACCCCGGACACCGAACCCGAAAAATCCCGGTTCGAAGATTTTGTCTGGCGCTTTATTTCCTTCCTTGCTGTCGCGGGCCAAAAACCAGCGAAGAATCGCTGGTCCGGAACCTGGAGTTGAGGGGCGGTAACGATTTAGTGGCCACCAATCCAGAAGCAACAGCATGAATGAGAGGGTCACGAGCATCGCTTTGGCCATCAAACCGCAGGCAAAGAAAAGCAGAGAGAAAAAGTAATAAGGCGATGACAGAGGATGGAGAATCGAGGATGAATCCCGGCGGTCGAAGGTTGTGAGGGAGGCGGATATTGACAGTTGGGGGGCGGGGTCCAGGCCGGGAGGCGTTGTGTTCGGCATCCGGCATTCGGGTCCCCGCTCCGCTCGCGCGTAGCGCGCGTACGCCAGCAGAGTGAGCATAAAAAAGAATGCGCTCAGCACATCTTTTCGCTCGGACACCCAGGCTACCGATTCCACATGGAGAGGATGCAGGGCAAAAAGCGCCGCAACCATGGCGCTCCTCCCAATGCCCCCGGTCATCCGCCACAGCACTTCAAAGAGCAACAGTGTGCTGGCTAAATGAAAGGCCACGGATACCAAATGATGCGGGCCTGGTCTTGCGCCGAATAATTCGCAGTCCAGCATGTGGGACAACCACGTCAACGGATGCCAAAAATCCTGGAAGCTGGTTGAGAACGCCCAGAACACGCCCCGCACTGTCAGGCCGCTGGTTACTACAGGATTCCCATACGTGTAATACGGATCGTCGTAGTTAATGAAATCGGACCTTCGCACCTGCCAATAGACAGCGACGGTGGCGAGACCAAGAAGCAGGCAAACAAAATAACCCAACCGGCTTTCGCGCCAACTCTTCGGAGCGACAGGTTTCACCTTGAAGCGGTTATCGGTGGCAGGGTCGGGGGAAAACCGTAATCTTCATTTCTCATTTGGTTGTTCTTTGCCCCAAGCCAGGCCGGGAAACGCAGGCTAGCGTGCGTTATACGAGTTCCACTTGCCAAAACTGGCGAACCACCTGCGCGTTGGCAAGTGGAATCCGATTGCCCCGGATCCCGTTTCAAACAGCATCCCTTGGAATTTTTAACCCGGCTCTAAACCCGGGCTGTGTGGCGGGAACGCCGTTCTTATCCTAACTCGCTGCGCCGAGAGATCGCTTGTCTTAAATTGTTTGTATCATATAAATTAAATACGTTTTTTCTCTTGCCAATTCAATGAAAACGAAATAGTGTATCAGAAATTATAAATACAGTGTGCGATGATCGCCGAAAAACAAAGAATGGCCCGCTAATATGAACCCGGAAATAACCCGCCCGGCCGCTATCCCGTCTGCCCCGGTTCATCCGGAATCTTCGCGTTCTTTGCGAGAAATTCCAGTTCCCCTTTTCTGCGCCATCTGTGAAATCTGTGGCTAGAATTCCTCTCCCCTTTTTATTGACTCTGTGGCTTCTATTGCCGCATTCACTGCGGCTCATGGAACGCTTTCCCCGCACGTACCAAAAAGCCGGTCTCAAAACGGCTCAAAAAGTCTCACACAACAGCAAATGTCGTGATTTCACGCACTGACGACTGCCAAACAAAGTTATGATTCTGGCTTGTGGCCGAGAAAGGGAGATCACGCTTTGCCCTTTCGATGCAAACTCAATTTGCCAAACAGGAGCGTTCTGGTAAGGGTGATTTATGCGTTTTTTCGTCCAGCGTAGTGAGTTGCGCGATCTCTATGACAAAGTTGCCGCTGGCGAACGGATTTCTGAGACGGACGCGCTGCGACTGTTCGAGAGCAAGGACCTGAATGTGCTTGGCGCGATTGCGGACCTGGCGCGGCAGCGCAAGGTCGGCAACCGGGCCAGTTACATCATCAACCGGTACATCAATTACTCGAATTATTGCATCCTGAACTGCCAGTTCTGCGCCTTTGCGCGGAAGAAGCGCGACAAAGATGGATTCGAGTTGACGATACCTGAAATCGTTCAGAAAGCGCGCGAAGCGCTGCAGTCAGGCATCACGGAGCTGCACATTGTCGGCGGCCTGCATCCTTCGCTTCCCTTCACTTATTACACGGATTTGCTGAAGGCCCTGCGGGCATTGGACCCGCGATTGCAACTGAAATGTTTCACGGCAATCGAAGTGTTGCATCTGGCTTGGATAGCAAAGAAATCAGTTGCAGAAACCTTGCGGGCTTTAAAAGAAGCCGGGCTCGATTCGCTCACGGGCGGGGGCGCGGAAATTTTTCGCAAGGAAATCCGCTCGACCATCGCCAGGGGAAAAGAATCCGCCGAGGAATATCTCGACGTTCATCGGCAGTGGCACCGCATGGGCGGACGCAGCACCTGCACGATGCTCTATGGCCATGTCGAGTCCCTCGCGGATCGGGTGGACCATTTGCGCTGTCTGCGGGCGCTGCAGGACGAGACGCAGGGGTTTGTGGGGTTTGTGCCGTTGCCGTATCACCCGGAGAACAACGGAATCCCGGTTGCGAATCCGCCCAGTGGCTTCGATTCGTTGCGTACGATGGCAGTCAGCCGGATATACCTCGACAACTTTGAACATATCACAGCGTACTGGGTTGGTATGGGACTCAAGCTGGCCCAGTTGGCGTTGAGCTACGGAGCCGACGATCTGCACGGCACGATCATCGAAGAGCATATCTTCCACATGGCGGGCGCCAAATCGCCGCAAATGCAAAAGGAGATGGAAATGATCAAGGCGATTCGGGAAGCGGGCCGGACGCCGGTGCAGCGCAACACCTTTTACGAACCAATCAAGGTGTGGGACGGGCCGGCGGCAACGCTCCCTGGGGCGGTGGATCAGCGCTCGGACATCTTGGAAAAGAATTGGGCGACAGCCTAAAGCCTGTCACCTCGGAAACCGATGACCTCAGAACGGACCAACCCGCCGGAAACAATCCTTGTGATCGGCTATGGCAACACTCTGCGCCGGGATGACGGCGTTGGGCCGCGTGTGGCGCAAGCTGTTGCGGCACTGGGACTGGCAGGCGTTCGCACAATGGCCTGCGGACTCCTGACGCCCGAAATCTCAGACCCTGTCTCACGAGTCAGAGTTGCGATTTTCGTGGATGCAGCCGTGGACGCGCCGCGAGAGGTGCAATTTCGCAAACTTGAGGCTGCCGGCACAGCGCAGGTTATGGCGCATGCGGCGAGTCCGGCCACCGTTCTGGCACTGGCCCGAGACGTCTTCGGTCACGCACCCGAAGCTTGGTGGTTGACAATTCCTGTGGAGGATATTGGCGTAGGTGAGGAGATTTCACCGTTGGCGCGGCGGGGACTGGATACGGCAGTTCAGGAAATCAAGAAGTGCGTGGAACAGCAGAATCGGGGGCAAATTTGAGGACCCGTCTGAAAATCACGGTCCGGGGCGCGGTTCAAGGTGTCGGCTTTCGCCCCTTTATCTACCGGCTCGCCACCGAACTCGGCTTGACGGGCTGGGTCAACAATTCCGCCCAGGGAGTTTTCATCGAAGTCGAAGGCCGCAAGGCTGAGCTGGAGAGATTTTTACTTCGTCTCGATGGAGAAAAACCGCCGCGCAGTTTCATCCAGAGTCTTGAAGCGTCATGGTTGGACCCAGTCGGCTACAAAGTATTTGAAATCCGGAAGAGTGAGCTGGGTGGAGGCACGACTGCGCTGATATTGCCTGACATTGCCACCTGCCCCGATTGCGTGCGCGAAATCTTCGAGCCGAAAAACCGGCGTTACTTTTATCCCTTCACGAATTGCACGAACTGCGGGCCGAGATTCAGCATTATTCAGTCATTGCCCTACGATCGCGCCAACACGTCGATGAAACAATTCACGATGTGCCCGCGATGCCAGGCCGAATATGAAGAGCCGCGCGACCGCCGGTTCCATGCCCAGCCAAATGCGTGCCCTGAGTGCGGGCCGAATCTTGCGTTGCGGGACCGGGCGGGCAAAGATTTTGCGGAATCCGATCGCGAGGCGCTATCGGTTGCCGCGGACGCAATCCGCCGGGGGAAGATCATCGCCGTAAAGGGGCTTGGCGGGTTCCACCTGATCGTGGCGGCGGGGAACGACCGGGCTGTTCGCCGGTTGCGCGATCTAAAACAGCGTGAGGAGAAGCCGTTTGCCCTGATGTTTCCCTCACTGAAGCTTGTGAAAGCCTTGTGTGAGGTCTCCGAGTTTGAGGAGCGGTTGTTGCGTTCGCCCGAAGCGCCCATTGTCCTCCTTCGCCGTCGTCGTTCGGCAATGGGAAAACGGCTCCTGGTAACGTCACTGGCGCCGGGCAACCCGAATCTTGGTGTCATGCTGCCTTACACACCGTTGCACCACTTGCTCCTGTCGTTGCTGGGATTCCCGGTTGTTGCCACAAGCGGGAATCTCGCCGATGAGCCGATCTGCATCGACGAACATGAAGCCAGCGCGCGCTTGAGTGGCATCGCGGATCTGTTCCTGAGCCACAACCGGCCCATCATCCGGCACGTGGATGATTCCATCGTGCGGGTCATGGCAGGCCGCGAGATGGTGCTCCGCCGCGCCCGCGGTTACGCCCCGCTTCCAATCCAGCTTCGTTCCCCGGACGGCAACCGGCAGGCGCTAGCTCAAAAGGTTGTCCTTGCCGTTGGCGCGCATTTGAAAAACACGATCGCCTTGTCCTCAGGCTCGCAGGTGTTTATCAGCCAGCACATCGGGGATTTGGAGACAGAACAGGCTTTCGCGTCCTTCCAGCAGGTGATCGCCGATTTTCAAAGGTTGTATAAAGTGCGGCCTTCGGTCATCGCCGCCGACCTGCACCCTGATTACCTGTCAACCAAGTTTGCTCACAGGCTGGTCTCTCGAACCTCAACCCGAAACCCTCGGCTAACAACGGTACAGCACCATGTTACGCATGTGCTCTCATGCATGGCTGAGAACGAACTGCAGCCACCCGCCCTCGGCGTCTCTTGGGATGGCACGGGCTGCGGAACTGACGGCACGGTTTGGGGCGGCGAATTTTTTCTCGTCACGGACACGTCCTGCGAACGCGTGGCCCATCTGCGGCAATTCCGCCTGCCCGGAGGTGACAAGGCGGTCAAAGAACCGCGCCGCGCCGCGCTGGGTTTGCTCTACGAAATGTTTGGTGAAGCGTGCTTCGTGCAGGACGGTTTGGCGCCCGTTCGCGCATTTTCTCCAGGCGAACTCGGGCCGCTGAAAACCATGCTGGCGCGCGGGGTCAATTCACCCCTGACTTCGAGCGCCGGGCGGCTGTTCGACGCGGTGGCTTCTCTCGTTGGTCTGCGTCAGGAAGCCCGATTCGAGGGCCAGGCGGCCATGGAACTGGAATTTGCCTTGGAAGGTATCGAAACCAATGATGCCTATTCTTTGACGATTACCAACCCGGCTCGTTCCAGGGCCCATTGCAGATCGTCAAGCGCCAACTCCTTGCTCTCCCTCGACTGGTCACCGCTGATTGCCGCGCTCCTGGCTGATGTGAAACGCCGCGTTTCCGTAAGCAAAATCTCCGCGAGATTTCACAACGCGCTGGTGGAAGCCATCGTGGCCGTCTCTGCGCATGTCGGTGAAAAACGCGTTATACTGACCGGCGGTTGTTTCCAGAACCGTTATTTGACCGAGCGCGTCGTCCGGCGCCTGCAAGAGGAGGGCTTTCGACCGTACTGGCATCAGCGCGTTCCGCCTAATGATGGCGGGATTTCACTGGGCCAGGTTATCGCCGCGAAACGCGGGTGTTGATCCTCACCTCAGCCGCTTTCGCTGAATTTCCACCGGCGAATCCGTTGCCGCGCCGCGTTTGACCGTG
>CAIQQM010000084.1 GCA_903873945.1 uncultured Verrucomicrobiota bacterium | reverse complement strand
ATGTCGTCGCAAGCGTCCCGGACAGTTTTGGACACGCTCCGGCCTGGCGTCACTTGGATGCACTCGAAGAAGCCCGCGACAATGGCCATTGGGATGAACTTTGGTTCACGGCTTAATGGTGGTGGTGCGAAGTTGCGCCCTCCAGGATGAGGGCGAAGCCTCATCGCTTTACTTTCGCGGATGATTCCCGCATTTTAACTAAACATGAAAAGGCTAAGGTTTTTTTCACTTACCGTAGGAATGGTGGCGCTGTTTGCCCTGCGGGCAGAGCCACAAGTGCCGGCAACAAACGGCGCTCCATCTTTTAATGAGGTTTTCGATTTGGTCCACGCGCATTTGGCCGGCGTGAGCGATGCGGACTTGAATCGGATCGCGGTGCGAGCTTTCGTTTTGGCCCTCGATCCGCAGGTGGCCCTGGTGACGAATAACAATCGAAGTGTCGCCACCGACGAAACACTGCTCGTAAACACCACTAATGTATTTGATGGAAACATAGCCTACTTGCGCATTAGTCGAGTTAGCGATGGTTTGGCGAAAACGGTGCGAGAGGCATACGCGAAACTTAACGACTCCAACAAGCTTAGCGGTATGGTCTTGGACCTGCGCTACACAGGCGGCGATGATTATGCGGCCGCAGGTGCGGCCGCAGGATTGTTTGTCGCCAAAGAACAGGCCCTTCTTGACTGGGGTGAGGGTGTCGTGAAATCCAAAGCGAACAATGCCGCGATCAATATCCCTGTGGCAGTTTTGATCAATCGGCAGACAAGTGGAGCGGCGGAAGCCCTGGCGGCGGTGCTGCGTGAAACCGAGTCTGGTCTCCTTCTGGGAACCAGAACGGCTGGCCAGGCGATGATCTTTCAGGAGTTCCCCTTCGGAACCGGTCAAAAATTGCGCGTCGCTACGGCGCCAATCAAGCTGGGAGACGGCTCGGCTCTGGCCCTAAAGGGTGTTAACCCGGATATTGCTGTGGAGGTCAGTCCTCAGGACGAGCGGACATATTACGCCGATGCGTTCAGTCCAGTCGCGCAGAGCAACCGGCCGGTCAGTTCGGGACTTTCCTTGACGAACCGTGCGATCGGAACAAACCGGGTAGAGAGGCGCCCACGGTTCGACGAAGCAGAATTGGTGCGCGAGCGAAAGGCTGGCATCCCTCTGGATTCAGATCTCCCAGTCCTGCGTGAGAGCGCTCCGGAAAAGCCCCTGGTGCGCGATCCGGTTTTGGCGCGCGCCCTGGACTTATTGAAAGGGCTGGCTGTGGTTCGTGCAACGCGTTCCTGATTTCGCCGTTGACGATTCATTTTGCACAACCCAACTTCAGATAGTTCACATATCGATGAAAACCGTCCTTTTTGTATGCACCGGCAATGTTTGTCGCAGCCCCATGGCTGAGGCGATATTCCGCCGCGTTGTCCAAGGGCGGGGCAATTACCGGGTCTTGTCCGCAGGGCTTGGGGCTATGGAGGGGCAGCCGCCCAGCGCATTGGCGGTGCAGGTAATCAAAGAGATTGGCATGGATATTTCCTCCCAGCGTAGTCGCATGCTGACACCGGACCTGGTGCAGCAGGCGGACTACATCTTTGGCATGACGCACAGCCACATCGATACAATAATGCTGCTGTATCCGCAGGCGGCAGAAAAGACCTTCCTGCTGCGTGAGTTCGATGAAACGCTCGACGTGTTCGAAAAGGATATCAGCGATCCAATAGGTGGTTCGTATGAAGTGTATGCCAATTGCCGCGATCAAATAGAACAGGGCATCCCTTCACTCCTGCGCTTTCTTGAGCAAGGTGAAGCCGCAGGCGGCCGGGTTAGCATCGCCATTGGCGCGGATCACGGAGGTCAGGATTTGAAGGAATCGCTCAAACAATTCCTGGAGCAGTGCGACCTGAGCGTGGCGGATTGTGGGGCGGCCTCCGAAGAATCTCCCAACGATGACTTGGAGCTTGCGCAAGCTGTTGGCCAAATGGTGGCTTCGCACCGGGCGGACTTCGGCGTGCTCATTTGCACGACAGGTGCCCGAATGAACATCGCGGCCAACAAAGTGCGCGGCGTGCGAGCCGCCCTGGTGTCGGATGAGCGAAGCGCAACCCTGACACTTCAGCAACATAACGCTAACGTGCTCTGTCTGGCAGGCAAAATGACTGCGCTGGACGAAGCCAAGAACATCATCGAGGCGTACCTGAACGCCCAATTCAAAGGTGGCCGCCACGAGCGCCGAAATAACAAAATGGAGACCCATATTGTCCCGACCGACTTAGGCCTGAGTGCAGCGGATCCGGAGATCGCTGAGGCGATCGAACATGAACGCCAGCGCCAACAGGAAAATATCGAGCTGATCGCCAGCGAAAATTTCACGAGCTCCGCAGTCATGGAGGCTCAGGGGTCCGTGCTGACGAACAAATACGCCGAAGGTTACCCCAGGAAGCGCTGGTATGGCGGCTGTGAAAATGTGGACGTCGTCGAGCAACTCGCGATTGATCGGGCCAGGAAGATTTTTGGCGCCGACCATGCCAATGTGCAACCGCATTCAGGTAGCGCCGCCAACATGGCCGTTTACTTCGCCGCATTGCAGCCCGGCGACAGAATGTTGACGATGGACCTGACTCATGGCGGGCATTTGACTCATGGCAACAAGGCGAATTTTTCCGGAAGGTTTTTCGAAGTCGTTCATTACGGGGTGCGCAAAGAGGACGAGAGAATTGATTACGAGCAGCTCGCCAAACTGGCTCGCGACCACAAACCAAAAATGATCACCGTTGGTGCCAGTGCCTACTCGAGGACCATTGACTTTGAACGGATGGGACAGATAGCACGTGAAGTCGGCGCGTTCCTGCTGGCCGACATTGCGCACATTGCCGGTCTTGTGGCCGCCGGACTTCATCCCAGTCCGGTAACGCATGCCGACTTTGTGACAACAACCACGCACAAGACGTTGCGCGGTCCGCGCGGCGGCTTGATTCTGTGCAAGGAGAAATATGCGAAGGAAATCGATTCACAGGCGTTTCCCGGCATTCAGGGCGGGCCTTTGATGCACGTTATTGCGGCGAAGGCAGTTTGTTTTCATGAAGCCATGCAGCCCTCCTTTCGGGCATACCAGGAACAGATTCTGCGCAACGCTTCCGCGCTGGCCGACGGGATGAGGCGGAACGGTTTCCGGCTCGTGAGCGGAGGCACGGACAACCATTTGATGCTTGTGGATGTTGGCGCGCGTGGGCTGACTGGCAAGGAATGCCAGGTTGCGCTCGACGCAGCCGCCATTACAGTCAACAAGAACACGATTCCTTTCGAAACCCGCTCCCCATTTCAGGCCAGCGGCATCCGGTTAGGCACACCCGCAGTGACGACGCGGGGGATGAAGGAATCCGAGATGGCCGCGGTTGCGGACATGATTTCGGAAGTGCTGTTCGATATTAAGAACCTTGACACGATTGCAAAGGTACGCCAGCGTGTTCGTGAACTTACTGCAAGATTTCCATTGCCATACTGAGAGGAATTGACGAGTTTTGCAGTGCGCTCCCGGTTTGGAACATTCCAGTCGAACTGATCGAATCCTTGTTCGTCCAATCAGAAATCCGGCTCGCGGAGAGCCCGGCGATGATCTCATCTGCTGCGACAATTTAATCTTAGCTATATTGACTTATGCCGAGACCCACAAGAAAGGGCAAAACGAAAGGCGTCAGGGCACACGCTATCGACCAACGGGGGGAGCCTATCCCAGCCGAAGTTATTGTTGCAGAATCGCCGTCGGAAGAACTCCAGCCACCCACCACACCGATTGAAACCCACGAAGCGGAGAAGCTTGAGGTGGCCTCCGCCGGTGATGGGACCGAGGGGCGCGTCGTTTCACAGGCGGAAAAGGACCACATCGCCGCCACTTCGTTGAACATCGCCAAACTGCAGGCAATGTCGATGGGCGACCTCAACCAGATGGCCCGCGATCTCGGGGTCGAGAACTTTGGAACCATGCGGAAGCACGAGGTAATATTCCACATCCTGCAGAAAAACGCCGAGCGTGCCGGCGTGCTTTTTTCTGAAGGTGTGCTGGAAGTGTTGCCTGAAGGGTTCGGTTTTCTCCGCTCTCAGAGCTTCAATTATTTGCCATGCCCGGAAGATATCTATGTTTCGCCGTCCCAGATCCGGCGCTTCGACCTTCAGACCGGGAATCTGATCGCCGGCCAAATCCGCCCCCCCAAGGACAAAGAGCGTTTCTTCGCCCTGCTCAAGGTCGAGGCCGTGGACCAGGAAGAGCCGGACAAGGCTAAGGATAAAACGCATTTTGACAACCTGACGCCTCTTTTCCCGAACCGCAGGTTCATCTTGGAAACAGTACCGGACGAGCTTTCGACACGGGTCTTGGATCTGGTGTGCCCGATCGGCAAAGGCTCCCGTGGTTTGATCGTCGCTCCGCCGCGCACTGGAAAAACGGTTCTCATGCAGAAACTTGCCAACGCGATCCTCAAGAATAATCCCGAGTCCTATCTCTTCATCCTGCTCATCGATGAGCGGCCGGAGGAAGTTACGGACATGGAACGTTCCTGCCGGGGCGCGGAAGTGATCAGCTCCACTTTCGATGAGCCCCCGGAGCGGCATGTGCAAGTGGCCGAAATGGTCATCGAGAAAGCCAAACGCATGGTCGAGCACAAACGCGACGTGGTGATCCTGCTGGATTCCATTACACGTCTGGCTCGCGCTTACAACACGGTGCAGCCGCATTCGGGCAAGATTCTCTCTGGCGGCGTAGACGCCAATGCGCTGCACAAGCCCAAGCGCTTCTTCGGCGCCGCCCGTAATATCGAAGAGGGGGGCTCGCTGACAATTATTGCGACTGCTCTTGTGGACACCGGCTCGCGCATGGATGAGGTGATTTTCGAAGAGTTCAAGGGCACCGGGAATATGGAAGTTTGCCTCGACCGGGCCTTGGTGGACCGCCGCATCTTTCCCTCGATCAACATTGAGCGCTCCGGCACACGCAAGGAGGAGTTGCTTTATCATCCGGAAGAGTACAACAAGGTCGTCATCCTTCGCCGCGCTCTCACGGGTGTTCCCCCGGTTGAGGCGATGGAACTAGTCTTGGGCAAACTAAAGAAGACCGGAAGCAACATCGAATTCCTGCTCAGCATGAGCGTTGGCTGACGATGGCGTCTCTGGGAAGTTAAGTCCGTTTGGGACGCGGGCGGCTTCACCGGCGCCTAATTCCGCTAAGGCGGGGTGTCGGATAGGAATGAAGACGAAGGGCTAAACGCTCGCCTGAGGGCTGTGCAGCATGGTCACGGGTGAAACTGTGAAGTCACATTCTGGAAACTTTCTCCGAAGGAATTGCACCAAAGACATTTCGATCAGGCTCAAAGCCATCTGCTTCTCTTCCTCTTCGTTCAGCGATTCCTGGGCCCCAATCTTATAGCCTGCCAGCCGCAGTACGGCATTCGGCAGGAATCCTTCAAGCTCGACATGGCAGTACGCTTGCGTTTTGCCACTTCCTAATCCGGCAGCCCATAACCGCACGTGAGATCGAACGACTAAATGATGGGCGTGAGGCTTCAGAGATCCGTTATTACAAAGCTCCTCGAAGTCTTCACGCGACAAGGCAAGATCTTCGACTGGAGCAAGGGTCGGTTCCTCGACGCCGTAGATCGAGGCATTGAGAGGCGAGATATGCGGCCTCATGAGTGGGAAAAAGATTACCTCATCGATATTCTCCTGTTCGGTAAAAATCATCGCCATGCGTTCGATGCCCGGGCCGATGCCGGTCGTCGGCGGCATCCCGTACTCCATCGCTTCGACAAAGTCAAAATCCAGCGTGTGAAATTTGCCGCTGTCCCGCTCGTCCGGACGGTACGCCTTTTTCCAGGTTTCAAGCAGATGCGCCGGATCGTTTTGCTCCGACCAGTTGTCACCGCATTCCATGCCCGCGATAAAAATTTCGAACCGCTCCGCAAAGCGCGGGTCTGCGGCCATCGGCTTGGCCAGCGGGGAGATTTCCACTGGGTGTCCATAAACGAGCGTCGGCTGAAGGAGGTTTTGTTCCACGGTGATTTCGAAAGCCTTAACCAGCGCTTCACCTACCGAGGGCTGCGGTTCATTAATGCCCAGCGCTGCAAGTCTGGCGTTGGCATCATCAGGAGTCGCACAGTTGCGGAAGTCCACACCCGTGGTCTCCTGGACAGCGTCAACCATGCTTACGCGCCGCCAGGGTTTGTTGAAATCAATAACGTGCCCCCGGACATTGAATTCGGTTCGTCCGAACGCTGTCGTGGCGATGTGCCGGAACATCTCCTCGATCAGGTTCATATTGTATTCGTAGTTCTCATAGGCTGTCATCGTTTCGACCATGGAAAACTCGGGATGATGACTGCGATCGATGCCTTCATTCCTGAAATAGCGGCCAATTGTGTACACTTTGTCAAACCCGGCCACGATTAGGCGCTTGAGGTAAAGTTCGTGAGAAATGGCGAGGTACATCTCGCATCCCAAGGCGTTCACGTGGGTTTTGAATGGTTTGGCTGTGCCGCCGCCGTACTGCGGCTGAATGACAGGTGTGTGAAACTCCATGAACCCGCGCGCGTTGAGAAAGGACCGGATGGCCGCCAGCATGCGACTAATGGCAGAGAACCGTTCGTGCGCTTGCGGGGTAAGGATCAGATCCAGATATCGCTTCCGCAGGACCAGTTCCCGATCCTTCAAACCGGACCACTGGTCCGGCAGTGGCCGGATCGCCTTGGTCAATAGGCGCAACTTTTCCACGAGCACGGAAGTCTCGCCTCGTTCCGTTCTCATGACCTTCCCGGTGGCTTCGATTACGTCACCCAAATCCAACAAATTCAGATCTGCATAGCCCAAAATTCCCTCCGCCCCCGCCGTCGGCTGCACGAGCTGTTTGCGCAGGAACAGCTGGATGCGGCCTGATTGGTCCTGGACATGTCCGAACGCCAAGGCGCCTTGCTTCCGCCACGACATTAAACGGCCAGCCACCGTTACTTCCTTGCCTTCATGCGCGGCGTAGTCATCAAGGATGGCCTTGGCGTAATGTGTGCGGCGGCTGCGCGAAGCGTACGGGTTGGCTCCCAGCGCGCGCAGCGATGCGGCCTTGCCCAATCGGATGCTCCTGATTTCAGTTAGCGTATTCGTTGACACGGCAGAATTTGTAGTCGCCTTTAATGACGTGGGCAAGCTTGTCCTGACAGAGTGGCGGCGGGGATGTGGGGAGAATTGTTGGTTGAATGTTGAGCGGAGCCAGAAAGATCGGGACGAGGCTGTCGCGGTCCCTATAGACGGTTTTCAGGCCAGGGGCGCTGAGGGTTTTTACCAGCAAATCTCAGCGCGTTCAGCCAGCTATGACACCGGTTGAAGGGCTGGAGAGCGTTGCAGCCAGGTCCGGCCCAGTTCGGTCAGCGTCTCGTCCTGGAGTTTCCTTTCCAAAAAAGGAAAAACAAACTTCTCCTCATAGCTGAAGTGCTCGCGGGACGATTGGATGGCGGTCTTGAGCAAGTGCCGCATTTCAGCGCAGGTATTCGTCGCATGCACTTTTTTCAAGCGCACGTCGATTTCATGATGGTCTTCGTGCATACGCTCGAGTTGGCCCTTTTCAGCCAGAACATGATCCAGCGCCAGATAGGCGAGGTTGGTTTCCGCCGCCGCATGACCTGAAAGCATGCCCTCTATGATCGCGGCCATCGTCCTCAACTCAGTGGGCGTGGTCAAACTTGGCAGAACGTGCTCGATCTGATCGAACACACTCAGGAAAATTCTGTGTTCGGTTATTAGGACGTCCGTAATTTTCATTCTTGCTTCTACTGTTCCACACAAAGCCAAAGTCACAATCGAAAACGACGGAACCAATTGCCGGATCCAACCCGGCATCGTATTAGCAAAGTCAGCTATTTGGACTTTTCTTAGCTGTATCGCTTGCGTTTCAGCGACGCCTTCTTCGTTTCACCCGCGTCAAGAAGAACGTCCGCTGCCAGCGGCGTTACTCGCGTCCGGTGAAAAAGACCACCGACCTGTGCTTCGACCAAACCGTAGTGTTGACAGGTTTCCGCTCGCGTTGACAGTGCCTAGAGGCTGTTCGGTAGATTGGTTTTTGCGATCCGAAGGCTGGGAAGGCAATGATCTTTCTCGCCAACAACTTTGCTGAACCTGTGCTGACAATCCCTCATCTCTATCGTTGCGGCTGGTGGATAATGCCCCAGACCCATCACCTCCCTCTTCACTTCGCCACCTCTTTGCAAAATCTTTCGATACGTTCGAGGCCTTTTTCGAGGTTGGCCATACTGGTGGCGTAGCTGAGACGGATGTAATCATCGGCGCCAAAGGCGATGCCGGGGACGGCAGCGACTTTCTCGGCTTCAAGGAGGCGGGCGCAGAAGGCTGTGGATTTGAGGCCGGTCTTCGAGATGTTCGGGAAGAGGTAGAAAGCGCCTTTGGGGTTCACGCACGAAAGGCCGGGGATGGAGTTGAGCCTGGTCCAGGCGAAGGTGCGGCGTTTGTTGAATTCAGCGAGCCAAATCTTGAGATGGTCCTGCGAGCCGGTGAGGGCGGCGACGCCGCCTTTCTGGGCGAAGGAGGTGGGGTTGCTGGTGCTGTGGCTTTGGATGGCGTCGATGGCCTTGGCAATGGGTTCGGGGGCGGCACACCAGCCGAGCCGCCAGCCGGTCATGCTCCAAGCTTTGGCAAAGCCATGGACGATCACGGTGTGTTCAAAGTGGGCAGGGGAGAAGCTGGCGACGCTTTTTGTCACGGCGCCGTCATAAAGGAGGTGTTCGTAGATTTCGTCGCTCATGATGAGGACGTTTTTCTCGACACAAATGTCGCCGATGGCCCTGACTTCGTCGGATGTATAGACGGAGCCGGTGGGATTGCTCGGGGTATTGAGGATGAGGAGACGTGTGCGGGGTGTGATGACGGCGCGGAGCTGGGTGGGGGTGATTTTGAACTCGGTCTTGTCGGTGGTTTCAACGATGACGGGCTTGGCGCTGGCCATCTTGACCATCTCGGGGTAGCTGAGCCAATAGGGAGCGGGGATGATGACTTCGTCGCCTTCTTCGCAGGTGGCAAAGATGACGTTGAAGCAGGAATGTTTGCCACCGCAGGAGACAATGATCTGCGAGGGCTTATAGGAAAGGTTGTTCTCGCGTTTGTGCTTGTCGGCGATAGCCTGGCGCAATTCAGGGATGCCGGCGGCGGGCGTGTACTTGGTGAAGCCGGCAGCTAGGGCTTTGGCGGCGGCGTCTTTGATGTGCTGCGGGGTGTCGAAGTCGGGTTCGCCGGCACCGAAACCGACAACGTCGAGGCCGTCAGCTTTCATTTGCTTGGCCTTGGAATCTATGGCGAGAGTGAGCGAGGGCGAAAGGGAAGCGGCGCGGCGCGAGATTTTGCAATTCATATAATCAAGCAGACAAATAGCACCGGGGAAGGGGACTGCAAGAGGAAATCCAACTCAGGACTCCTTATCGTTCCCCAGCTTTTTGGAGACGTTGTTCAAGCCCAGGACAATGTCGTCCGCCTCTTCGCGCGTGGTATCCGGTGTGAAAATAATCAGCCCGTCCAGGATGCGCTGCGAGAAGATTGGAGCGGCGAGCCAGCGGGCTTTTTTTATCTCTTCGCCGAACTGGCTAAAGATGGCATATCTGTGCCCGCGATTGGCGGTGGAATAACTTTCGAGGAGCCATTTACCCTGGCGGTTGAATTGGACGGCAATGGCGAAGCCGCCCATGACATCAATGACTTTGGCGTTTTTGACATCGGCCTCGGTCAGGAATGCGGCTTTTTCGATGTTAATCGTCACCGGGTGCTCGCGATAGACTGGAACCTGCTGGCTGCGGTTCGAGGAGTCCGGAACGGTTTCGAGATGGATGCGGATGGTGCTGAGCTCTTTCTGGTGTTTGCTTTCGGACGTTTGGCATCCGCAGACCATGACAATGGCCAGAACGGGCGCCAAATAGATATTGAATCGATTCCAGCGAATCATCATAGTGCGTTAAACAAACTAAATGCTTTGGGGATGTAAAGACTGTTATGAGCCAGCAATATAATAAAAGTCAGAACCGGCAACGCCGAAAGTCATACTTGAAACGGAAGAAAACGGCCATCAAGGCCAAAGCCAAACCCGTGCCTGCGGCAGGGGCCAAGAGCTAAAGCTTCGTTTTAGCCAAAACAGACCATCCCCCGGCGGGTGGTATTGTTGTTTCGACGGTCAGCTCAACAGCGGGTCGCCCGCCATGGGCTGTGTGCAACGAAGAGTTGGATTTTCCTGCGCTTTTCCACTTGCCGCCTCAGATTAATTGAAGAACATTGCGTGCACGGGAACTTTGAATAGGACCTTTACCAACAGAGTCTTAGGCCTTAATTATGGGACGCATCTATAACAGCATTATCGAAACCGTTGGCCGCACACCCTTGGTGCGTTTGAATCGGGTAACTGACGGGGTGCTGGCGACCATTCTTCTGAAGTGCGAGTTTTTCAATCCACTTGGCAGTGTCAAAGATCGGATTGGGGTATCCATGATTGAGGACGCCGAACGCCGTGGAATTCTCAAGAAGGGCACTGTCATTATCGAGCCAACGAGCGGGAATACCGGTATTGGGCTGGCGTTTGTTGCCGCGGCCAAAGGGTTATCAGATCATTATCACGATGCCGGAGACGATGTCTCTGGAGCGGCGCACGTTGTTGGCGATGCTTGGCGCTAAGCTCGTACTCACTCCGGGTACTGAAGGTATGAAAGGTGCGATTGCGAAAGCCGAACAACTGGCCAAGGAAACTCCAAACTCCTGGATTCCGCAACAGTTCGATAACTCGGCCAATCCAACGATCCATCGGGAAACAACCGCGGAAGAAATCTGGGAGGATACGGACGGGAAGGTGGATATTCTCGTTTCGGCTGTCGGCACGGGGGGCACGATCACCGGTTGTTGCGAAGTCATCAAGCCGCGCAAACCTTCGTTCCAAGCCATTGCGGTGGAACCAAAGGATTCACCCGTTATTTCGCAAACCCTCGCTGGTCAGTCTCTGAAACCGGGGCCGCACAAAATTCAGGGGGCAGGGGCAGGGTTCATTCCAAAGAACCTTCATCTAAAGGATTCGAAGGGTAACGCACAGATTGTCGAATGCGTGCGGGTTAGTGATGACGATGCTTTTGCAATCGCGCGGCGGCTGGCTAAAGAAGAGGGCATCCTTGTGGGAATCTCTTCCGGGGCGAATGTCTGGGCCGCTATCGAAGTCGCCAAACGCCCGGAGAACAAGGGGAAAATGATAGTGACATTCGCATGCTCGACCGGCGAGCGGTACCTGACAACGCCGCTGGCTGCCGAAGCGCGCGCGCAGGTTGGCGGTTAAACAGAAACGAGAACAGGAACCGTTCGGCTCGGCAGTGGCAGCTTCTGGGGCAGGGTAGCCGGCAAGGTTGCAACTCTTGCGAGGCTTGAGAAAACCCTATTTCCGATCAAAAATTTATTTTAAAATACTTGTTGCGTCCTAGGCTCTATGCCCTTAATAGTGAGGTGTCGAAGGTCTGTTAGCCGCGACCGGCGGAGCAAGATTTAAGTGCTGGCGCAGCAGCTTCCCAAAATTCGAAATTCAATAATGGTTTTCGGGGATTAATTCTGGAAAACCTTCGCAACGCACAAATAACCTATGAGCGCAGTGACGGAAAAGAACGAGAATACCACACCGACCACGGCAACCACCGACCACGGTTCCGGTTTTCTGGAAATCTCCGAAAAGGGGTTTGGATTCCTCCGGACGGCAGAGAACCACTTCCATCCCAAGCCGACGGATATTTTCGTCACGCCCGATACCATCAAAAGAAGTTTCCTGCGGGAAGGGGCCCAGGTTGAAGGGTCAACCCAGCCGCCGCACCGGGGCAACAGCCCGCAGCTCAAGGTGGTCGAGAAGGTCAACGGCATGAGCTTCGACGATTACACGAAGTCGGTGCGGTTCGAAAACCTTACGACCATCGACCCGATTGAGAAATTCAGGCTTGAGACCACACCCGATCTTATAGAGACCCGGGTCATCGATATGGTAACGCCGCTGGGCAAGGGTACCCGTGGGCTGATTGTTGCCGCGCCGCGCACCGGCAAGACGACCATCCTTAAGCAGATTGCCAATGCCATCACCACCAATCATCCGGAGGTTCACACTATGGTATTGCTTATCGACGAACGTCCCGAGGAAGTGACCGACTTTCAACGTTCGGTGAAGGCTGAGGTTGTAGCCTCGTCCAACGACCAGGATTTGGAAACTCATGTGCGGCTATCGCGCTTCATGATCGAGCGCTGCCGGCGGATGGTGGAAGCGGGAAAAGACGTATTTGTGCTGCTCGACTCCATTACACGCGTGGCACGGGCTTACAACAGCGTTCATGGCGGCAGCGGACGCACGATGACGGGTGGTGTGGATGCGCGCGCGCTGGAGATCCCGCGCAAAATGTTTGCCTCCGCCCGCAAGATCGAGGAAGGGGGCTCCCTGACGATTCTCGCCACGGCGCTGGTGGATACGGGTTCGCGCATGGACGAGCTGATCTTCCAGGAGTTTAAAGGGACGGGCAACATGGAGTTGATCCTCGACCGCAAGCTGTCGGACAGGCGTTTGTTCCCAGCCATTGATATTCCGAAGAGCGGCACGCGCAAAGAGGAGAAGCTCTTTCCTAAGCACCAAATCGAAGCGATACGCAAACTTCGTCGCACCATGGTAGACCTGAACCCGGTCGAAGCGATGGAAACGCTCGTGGCCGCGTTGAAAAAGCATAAGACGAACGACGAGTTGCTCGCGAAGCTCGTTTGAACCGGCAAAGGGTTAAGACCGCCCGGTTCAGAGCGTATTCAACGGCCCGGCGGGGTTTAAGCCTTTGCCTCTGGTGCCCGATTACTTAAAATGAGCGCGCATGGCAGGCCAGTGAGGGCTTTGCATTCGCGTCCGCCTCTGGAGCGGATGTTGCGGATTCATCAGGCGATTCAGGCTGGCAAATTCCCAAACGCCTCCACGCTCGCGCGGGAATTGGAAATCAGCACAAAATCAATCCATCGCGATTTGGAGTTCATGCGCGACCGTCTGGGCCTTCCGATCGCGTACGATAGCGCTCGCTTCGGATATCATTACACGGAAGAGGTCAACGCCTTCCCGACGCTCCAGGTGACAGAAGGCGAACTGGTCGCGCTGATAGTGGCGGAAAAGGCCCTCCGGCAGTACCGCGGTACTAACTTTGAAAAGCCGCTCCTCAGCGCGATCAGGAAGATGGAGCAGTCGCTGCCCGATACCATCTCGCTGAGCCTTGCCGATGTGGAACAAACCATCTCCTTTCGCACCCGGGCCGAACCGGTTCTGAATCTTGAGGTTTTCGACGCGCTGGCAAGGGCAACAACCGCGCGGCAGCAGTTGGAGCTGACCTACCGGAAAGCCGGCCAGCAGCAAAGCGAGCAACGTGTCATTGACCCATATCACCTGGCCAACATCAATGGAGAATGGTTCCTCTTCGCCTTTGATCACCTGCGAGAGGATATCCGCACCTTCGTCCCTGCCCGTATCAGAGCCGTCAAACGCACAGGCAAGACCTTCGCGCACCAGCACAAATTCTCGCTCGAAAGGCGTTTGCGCGACAGTTTTGGTGTCCATTCCGGCCACGGTGAATTCGACGTCGTAATCCGTTTCAATGGACGGGTCGCTGATTACATCCGCGAGAAAAAATGGCATGACTCGCAGCAATTGCGCGAGCTCAGGCAGGGCGGAGTGGAATTGCATCTGAAGCTATCCAGCCTTGCGGAAGTGGAGCGCTGGGTGTTGAGTTGGGGCGGCAACGCTGTTGTCGTGCGTCCCCCGGCGCTGGCTGAGTCCGTAAAGCAAGCGGCAAAGAAGATTCTGTGTTCAGGTTCCGCTAAATAATAACCATGTGCCAATATGAAAAACCAACGAAACAAATCGTTAAAGCTGTGGCGGGTCGGAGCCTTTCAGTCAGCGGCTGCCGTGCTGTGCCTGACCGCGATGCTCGTGGGCTGCGCGCATTCTCGAGAACAGTCTGACGGCCGGGGGATGGGTGGGGCATTTCTGCCCCCGATGCCGCCTTCATTCGAAAATGGTCCAGCGGTCGTGCTGCTCACCAATATTGCGGGGTTTATCGGCAAGGTCGTGTTGGCAAATGGAGGGAACTTAGATCTCGAGCCGCCGGTTTCCGGCCAGCTTTTTGTGGGTGGTGACAAACTTCTATTCGCGCCCGAGGTTAGCGGATCCAAGAAAAAGCGCGCTCGTGCGGGGGGGTATAGCTTCATTTGGGACGCAGCGGAAAACCGGGGTTACGTGCTCAGTGAAGCATTGCAGGGCTACGCCCCCGTCAGCTCGAACCGTAGCGTTTCCAACATCATCTCCCGGGTTGTCACGCTCTCGGTTGACAACGTGGATGGGCATCGATGCGAACAACAGGAGGTGACGGTGCTTTCAAGCGACGGCTCGAAGGCAGTGTTCGATGTCTGGCGTGCCACGGACTTGAAAGGGGTTCCCGTCCAGATCACAGGAATAATGAACGGCAATCCGTTCAAACTGAGTCTGTCTAAGATCCGGCTGGAAATTCCGCCGGCTGATGTGTTCGTGCCGCCAGAAGCATTTACGAGATATGAAAGTGCTGAGGCACTGTTGAATGAATTGCTTCTGAGGCAACACAATATCAGGGTGCCAGCGTCGCGTGAGACGGATGAGGATCAACTCATGGGAAACCCGCCGCCTCGTCGCCAGCAATGAGATGATGGACAGGCGGGTCGCGAATAGGTTCTCCCTGTTGTGCGTTTTCTGCCCCGGTCAGCGCCTTGTGCCGATTCAGTTCGCCTGTTGTTCCGGATGGGTGTAGTTTGTCTGCTAGATGAAGCCGCCACGGCTCGCGGTTTTCGGAACTAAATGGGCATGAACCTATGAAAATATTCCTTGTTTCCACAACAGCTCTCCTCTTCTCATTGACGATTGGCAGCGCCGGTTTGTTCGACCAGCTTGGGCTGGGCTCACATCCCACAAATCAACTTTCCGGGCCGGCCGCCAGCCTTGCTTCCTTGTCGGATGGCAAAGTGGCGGAGGGGCTTAAAGAGGCTTTAGGCAAGGGCGTGCAAAACGCCGTCAGCCAGCTCGGCCATGACGACGGTTTCCTGACCAATTTGAACGTCAAAATCCCGATACCGGAGAAACTGCATACCGTTGAAAAGACATTGCGCGCGCTGAAGCAGGACAAATTGGCCGACGATTTCGTCAACACGATGAATCATGCTGCCGAGCAGGCAGTGCCGGAGGCGGCTGGTGTTTTTGGCGACGTTGTCAGGAACATGTCGGTTGAGGACGCCAGAGCGATTCTGACGGGACCAAATGACGCCGCAACGCAGTATTTTCGCAAGACCACGCAAACCAATTTGTTCGAAAAATTCCTGCCTATTGTGAAAACAGCCACCGAAAAAACAGGGGTGACATCAACCTATAAGCAGTTCATGGCCAAGGCCGGCGGGACGAGTCCTTTCGGCTCGTTCGGCGGCTCCTTCCTGAAGGCCGACGACATGGATATCGACGTTTACGTTACGAACAAGGCGATGGATGGGCTATTCATTATGGTGGCAGAGGAAGAAAAGCGAATTCGTGAAAATCCGGTGGCATGTACGTCAGAATTGCTGCAGCAGGTCTTTGGGTCGGTCGGGAAATGAGCCGGCGACGGGCAGGCGCTGACTCGCGATTCGTGCGGGCGCAGGATATCAACCGGCCCGGGAGCGGCATCAACTCCTTTCACCTGCAATCCATTCCAGCACCTGGTGGGCGGCCGCTTCGGGGGCCGTGCCCAGCACGTTATGATCGGCGTGGCGGATGATTTTGTATTCGCGCAAGGCGGGGCAGTTGCGGTGCAATGAACGACGGGCGAGGAACCAGGGCACAATGGGATCCCATAAGCCCGTCAAGGCATAAACGGGCACATTGACTCGCTTCGCGATTCCGGAAGGATCGCTCCCGGCCACGAGGTGAAGGCGATGCTTTGCCGCCTGCCGATCGAGTTTTGTGCGACGGTTGATGAACTCTTCCAGGCCACTCAGCGTCTCGGACGAATGGCGATACCGAAAGCGAGCCACCTTTGAATACCCAAAGATGATGCGGGTCAGCATGGACAGGGAGACTTCTCCACAAATACGTTCGACAAAGCGCACGCCCCAACGCATCGGATGGTGCACAAAGCCGCCAGTAAGAATCACACCAGTGGCTGAAAAACGCTGCCGCGCGAGAAGCGGCCACACGACCTGGGAGCCGAAGGATTCGCCTAGCAGCCAGCCACTTGTGATGCCGTGAACAGCCAGCGCCTCCTCGACTCCGGTTGCGTAATCGTCCAGCGACCAGGTCAAAGTGCGCGGATAAGTCAGTTCGACAAATCTAACGTGACCTGCGAGAGCTTTTCGAAAACCGCCAACAAGCGTCCAGTCCCCATGCAAGCCGGGCAGGTAAACCAGCGCTGGTAGCGATTTAGCTCCATGGACACGGACTTGTAATTGCTCGGTCATTTCCCTTAGGAGGCGCCTGTTTTGTGCCGGGCAAGCCGCATTATGCAAAGCCCGGTTCTCATACCATTGATTCCAATTTGCGGTAAGCGATTTTGCCCGTGCCCAGACGCGGCAGTTCGTGCAGCACTTTGAGTTCTCGCGGGACAGCAAGATTGCCCAACCCACCGGCGTGAATGGCTTCACGGACCTTCTGTAGCGTGAGCCTCGGTTCGTTGGTGACTGCGACGAGTTTCTCACCTTTATGCTCATCGGGTCTTGCGACTACTGCGACGCCAAATCGCAAGCCGTAGTGTGGAAACGCCCCGGCCAAGGCATCCTCAATCGCGGTAAGGCTTACCATTTCACCACTGACCTTGGCGAACCGCTTCAGACGCCCGAGAATGTAAACAAAACCTTCAGCGTCCACCTGGGCAATGTCGCCCGTGTCGTACCATCCGCCAAGCCCTTTGAACCTTTCATTCGCGTCTGGATTCAGATACCCGCGCATGACATTCGGCCCGCGGACGAAAAGACGGCCCACCGGCTCGAGTGACGGTTGCAGGGTGCGGCGTGCGGAATGTTGTTCGGTGTTCCGGTCACTAGGTTCAGCGGCGATGCCTTCGACGGCCTCGAGCCGGTATTCGATTCCCGGCAGAAATTGTCCAACTGAGCCATGTCGGGGGCGCATTGGGGTATTTGCGCTAATGCAAGGGCTGCATTCAGTAGCGCCGTAGCCCTCGATGATGCGCACACCAAACTTGCGCATCCAGAACGTTGAGGTGGCTTCCTGAAGCTTCTCGGCGCCGGCGAATAGATACCGGACGCTGCGGAAGTCATAAGGGTGAGCCTTGCGGGCATAGCCGTTCAGAAATGTATTAGTCCCAAAGAAAACGGTGCAATTCAGGTCGTAAAATGCTGACGGTACGACACGATAATGTAGCGGCGACAAATAAAGGAACACAAACACACCGCGTGTCAACGGGAGCAGCAAGCCCACGGTCAACCCGAAGCTGTGGAACAACGGCAAGGCATTAAAAAAACGGTCAGTCTCCATGAGGTCAACCACCGAGAGCATCTGCCGGACGTTGGCCAAGAGATTGCGATGGGAAAGCTCGACGCCCTTGGGCTCGCCCTCAGAGCCGCTGGTGAAGAGGACCACGGCGGTTGGCTCAGACGAGGATTGATGATTGGCGACCGGCGCGGGGCGATTCTTGGTTAATGACTTTTGATGTCTGGCGTGGGAGAGAAAGGGGTGGACAATTTGGCGGAGGAGAGCAAAAAGCCTTTGGGCTCGCGTGATTTGAGCGCGAACGTCTTCGAGCAGGACGAGTTCGATGCCCGCGGCCTTCAAAGGGGCAAGATCGAGCCTGGCCTTTTCGACAAAGACTTTCGAGGTGATAATGCTCTTCAAGCCAGCCACTCGGGCGCAGGCGAGCATGACCGGTGTGCCCGTCGTGTAATTCAGGATGGCGGGTATCTTGTTGGCGGTCCACAGGCTCAAAGTCACCAGCGGCAGGGCATTGGTGTTTGGCAGCAACACACCGATCCTTTGTTCGGCTTTGCCATAAAGTTTTTCCCACCTTCGGGCCAGCAAATCGGCGCCGATCAGGAGGCGCCGGTATGTCAGCTTCTGATAGCTGGCATCCTGAAGCACAACTTTGCCGGGTTGATAACGAGCCGCCTCCAACACTGCGGCAGGCAAGCTGGTCGGTCCGAATTCCATTTCGGTTTCGAACTGCTGCCGGACCATCTGATCACGCAGCCAATCAGTGAGCCGCGCTCGTGCGCGGGTGGTGCTGACGTGATCATAGCGGGGTGGAGCCAGCACCGGACTAAAGTGTGTGCTCAGTCGTGGAAACCATTTCTTCTTGTTCGGATTCCGCGAGAAAGGCAGACGGTCGGCTCCGCGGAGGTAAGCGGTGATGACTTTGGCATGGGTTTTGAAAATTAGGAAGCCGGTGCCGTCGAATAACTTCATCAGGGAACCGGTGTGTGAAATTCGGCCTTCGGGAAAAAGCACGAGGCGGCCGCCTCTTTGTAAATACTCCGCCATGTGCTTCACCGCGTAAGGGGAGTTTACGTCCACTGGAAATGTGCGGCGGTTCAGCATGATCTGCCTGTGGAACCAGCTTGTTTCAGCCGCCGCTCGGGAAGTGACGAAGCGCCAGTCGTCCTCGAGACAGACCCCGACGAGCAACCAATCCCACCACGACACATGGTTCGGCAACAGCAAAACCGGTCCGGGTGTGTTCAGCGCCAACTCATTATAGGCCTGGAAGCCGTAGAGCAGTCGCAGTAACCAGCGGAGAAAGGTTTTCATAACGCAGAATCAGGTTGTTTCACAAATCGTTGCCTCACCAGCAGCCAAACAATCAAGACAGCCGTCAAACCCGTCCCAAGTGGTGCCAACCACCGATCGGCTGGCAACCTGCCGGCACCTCGAATTTCAACGGTGTCGGAGAGAGTCGCGTCCTGGCCAGGGCAGGGCGCCATGGACACTGTTCTGCCAGTAGCGTCCACCGATTGCGAGATGCCCGAGCTGGCGACGCGGAAGATGGGGATGCCATATTCTGCGGCGCGCAGCGGGGCGATGCGCGCGTGCAACTCATGCTGCCTCTTGCCCCAATCGAGCACATCCATCGTTGGAACGATGAGTGCCTGGGCGCCGAGCTTAACCAACCGGTCGGTGACCCGTCTGTAGCTTAGGTCATAACAAATGCAGAGCCCAAACCTGCCCCATGGCGAATCCCAGAGTTCCTGCTTTGCAGCAGGCAAACCATCCTTAAAAAATTGAATGGGCACGCTTTTGGCCTGGCGAAAGACAATATCACCACTGGGCCCGATCACGAACGCCGTGTCGTAGAAATTATCGTGAGCAGCGGGGTCCTCGCCGCCGACGATCAGATAGCGGTTGTTCTGCCGGCACCAATCCTTGACCTTCGTCGGTATCGGCTCAGTGAAAGTATATTCGCTTAGCACTACCAGCTCAGTATCAGGATATTGGCTGAGCAGAGCATTCAACGCCGAAACGACCTCGTTCTCTGTGGGGAACTCCATTTGAACGCCAGAGATGCGAACACGCGCGTGCACAGGTGATGCTTTTTCTCCTCCAACAAGCGCGCAAATGCAAATGACAGCCGCACCTGACACCAGCGCCGCCAGGGAGCGAACTCTTGACTTCTTCCAGCAAACAGCCGCGATGCTGGCGATGGTCACGAGGAGAAAATCCACACCGTAAATTCCCGCGCGATGAAAGGGCAAGAGCCGAGGAACTTCGGCGAAGGCATAGGCCGGGTTCAGCCACGAGAACCGCAAGTAATAGAGCTCACTGCGGGAGTACTCGAGTCCAATCCAGACAAATGGAACCAACAGCCAGGCTCGCTTCGGGCCGAACGCTAACCAACAAAGCCGGGCGATTGCGACGAATAGGCCGAGCCAAACTGCATAGACCAGCCAGAGCGCCATAGCACCCGCGGAGAAGAGTCTCCAAAAGAAATCAAGGTGCCCGGCTGCTATGAGCACTCCAACAGCGAGCCCTGAGTAGAACGCCGTGCGCCATTTGTCGGCCTGAGCCAGACGCAACAAAGCAAAGAGGTACAAAACAACAAAGAAACAGGCGTTAGCGGAGGCATAAGCCAGATGAAAAGCCAACGCGGCGATCAAAATCCATAGGAGCAGACCTGAAAACCCGAGTGCGCGAGCTTTTGTAAAATTGCGCTCGTCCTTCATTTTGTCGCTTTATCCTGCTGAAAGTTGTTCACGGAAAGAGCTTTACCAGTACGCATGCCCGACCTCGTTGGAGCGAGTTCAGTGTCGCGTTTCAGGAACTTGGCGCCGGCCAGCCATAATACGCCGGCCACGACGAACATCATGCCTACAATGGTGAACGCCCGGTTCATGCCGTAACGGTCGCTGATGATGCCAATGACCACGGGCGAAAGGACGTCGCCCAGCGCGTGGATCACGAAGATGTTCAGCGCAAAGGCCCCGGCGCGGAGCGAAGGGTGGGATACATTCGCCAGGATTGTATTGGTCGGGCCGGTATTGAAAAAGAGGCAAAAGCACGTAACGAACATCAATCCCCAAAGGACGGGAAACCCAGCTCGCAGCACTGCCAGCATAAATGGGAAACCAATCAGCATCGCCACGCCGGACACGAGAAAATACGAGCCGGAGAACCGCGCCCGGAGTTTATCACCCGCGATGCCGCCCAGCAGCGTCGCGACCAACCCGGCGGCGCAGACAATTCCTCCGAAAATTACTCCCACCTGGCCGCTGGCACCCGGCTTCTGTGATAGGTAATACGGCATCCAAAACGCGATCCCGCCGATGGCAAAAGTCATCGCCGCCATGCCCAGCGTGCACAGGACATAGGATGGCGTGCGAAGCAGCACGAGATAATTGCGCCAGTGAATGTGCGCCGGTCTGGTCCGTCCAGTCAGGTCTGCCTGGCCGAGAGGCGGCTCACGCATGAAGAAGCTCCATGTGCCCAGTGCGAGGCCCGGCACGACGACGAGGTAGAACGCCCAACGCCAGCTTTCGGCGTGGACCCCAAGCAGGCGGGCGCCAAGCTCGCTGATGGATGAATGGGCGATTGCGCCGCCAAGGATATAACCAAGCGCGCTGCCCACCGGGATCGCCATATAGAACCACGCCAATACGCGACCGCGAACTTTCACCGGGTAGAAATCGGAAATCACAGCCGGCGCCACGGGGCCGTAGGCTGCTTCGCCAATGCCCACAAAGCAGCGCGTTAGCAGCAGCGCCACGAAGGTCCCCGCCAGGCCGGAGGCGCCGCTGGCGAGGCTCCACAGCACAACACCCACGCCTACGAGGGTCCAGCGCGAACGGCGCTCAGCCAGGCGGGCAAACAGTGGCGCGCCTGCCATATACGTGACCATGAAGGCCATGGAGAGTACCCCGATGAGCGCCAACTCTGGCCTGAAGCCCAGATGATCTCGGCACCAGTCCTGCAGGGCCTGCAGTGTGCCGGATGCTTGCGCCGCTCCGTGCGAGCCGAAGAAGCTGTCCTTGATTGGTCCCACCACGGCTGCCAAAATTTGCCGATCGATATAGTTGAAGAGGTTTATCAGCAGCAGCAGGACCAGTGCGGTCCTTGCGCCGGGAAATGATGCGTCCCGGCAGGGCGGGGTGGGGGCAGGGTCAGGATCTGGTTTCATAAGTGCCTTTTCGGGGGATGAACTCCTGCGGCAGCTCGGTGGCGATGCGTCGTGTGTTTTCTGCCGCTTGTTGCAGATCGGCTCTCAGTGTGGCGGCCCGTTTAGCTGAGAGAGCAGCCCAAATCCGGTCGGCCCCTTTGTAGTAGTGGGGCAGGATATTCTTCAGAAGCCTGGCGCCGGCGCGGGTAAGCACGACCCGATAAGCGCGTCGGTCGGCTGCAACGTCATGACGCGCCACCAGTCCTCGCTTTTCCAGCCGATCCACAAGGCCGGTCAGATTCGACCGGTGCATGATGAGTTCCCGGCTCAGTTCGGTCTGCGACAGGCCATGAGGAGTGGCGCGAAGCAGGTTAAGGACGTTGAATTGGCTTGGGCTCAGGTCCCAGCGCTCGAAAAACGTGCTGCTTGCGTTCCAAACCGTATCGGCCGTGCGCAGGAGTTGCAGGAGAGCCTGGTAACGGGGACTGGCTTCCCTCGGATCAGTTCTCATGCAAACTGTTTATTATTATATTGTCCATATGTCAACAATAATTTCAAGTGGAGAAATGGGGGCGATTTCATGCAGCCGGCTCTTATGGAGTTGTGAGAAAACCTCGCGTGGCAAAGGTGTGGCGGCGCTTCGGATTGACATTCGCGCAGTCGTTCCGAATCCTTCTTCCCTGTGTCCGAAACAATCCGGTTCGTAGTCTGTATTCGGCAGCTTCGCTGTGGTGCATGTGATTGGTTGTCGTTTGGGCGTGATGCCGCTGGCGAATAGCGGAACTTAAATATCAAAACCATGCAGAAAGAGTTGGAATAATGAAGATTGCAATTATTGGATTGGGTTACGTCGGGCTGCCTTTGTCACTTCAGTTCGCTCGCAGTAAGGTTACTGTGCTGGGTTTGGACGTCGATACGACGAAGGTGGATTCACTCAACCAAGGCAAAAGTTACATCAGACATATCCCGTCTGAGGCTGTGGCCGAAGTCGTAAAGTCAGGCCAGTTCTCCGCTTCCACCGACTTTAGGCGGATTCGGGAGGTAAAGGCGGTTATCATCTGTGTGCCGACGCCACTCAATAAGAACCGGGAGCCGGACATATCCTTTATCGTCGATACCGGGAGGGGTATCGCGCGGTATCTTAAAAAGGGGACCCTCGTGGTGCTCGAATCCACAACGTATCCTGGCACTACCGACGAAGACTTGCGTAGAGTTCTTGAGATCGGTTCTGGTCTCAAGGCAGGGAAGGATTTTCATCTCGCATATTCTCCAGAACGGGAAGACCCGGGTAATCCGGAAAACAAAGTTGCAACCATTCCCAAGGTTGTAGGTGGTTACACACCTGCGTGTCTGGAACGGGTGGTCGAACTTTATTCGAAAGCGGTTAAAAGTATCGTGCCAGTGTCTTCTTGTCGTGCCGCGGAGGCGACGAAGTTGCTCGAGAACATATTCCGTAGCGTGAACATAGCTTTGGTGAATGAGCTCAAAGTCGTTTATAGCGCTATGAATATCGATGTATGGGAAGTTATTAGCGCGGCCCGGACAAAGCCCTTCGGTTTCATGCCGTTTTACCCGGGCCCGGGTCTGGGCGGGCACTGTATTCCCATCGACCCGTTTTATCTCGCTTGGAAGGCGCGTGAATACGGGCAGAACACCCGTTTCATTGAATTGGCGGGCGAAGTCAACACAGCCATGCCTGCTTACGTTGTGCATCGTGTGGCCGATGCTCTTAATGACCGGCAAAAGGCCTTGAAGGGAAGTTCTATTCTTGTGCTCGGTTTGGCCTATAAACCCAATGTGGACGACGAACGCGAGTCACCAAGTTATGCGCTCATGAATCTGCTCAAGGCTCGTGGTGCGAAAGTTGCTTACTACGATCCTTATATTCCGCTAATCAAGCCGACCCGTGAGCATGGGCACTGGACAGGCACTAAGTCCATCCAATGGCGCCGCGAGACCGTAGCCGCTTTTGATTTGGTCCTCATCTCAACCAACCACGCTTGTGTCAACTATGAGGAGTTGGCAGCCTGGGCTGGCTGCATTGTGGATACACGCAATGCGATGGCGGGCCTTAAAACGCGTCCGGGTCAGATTTGGAAAGCGTAAAATCGTCAGGAGAATAATTTACAAGTTCCTGTCGTTCATGGGAGTCGCCAGCTGCGACTAAGAAACCAGCAATTCGTGAGTCCATGTGCCGTTTGCCCACCGGCGGCTTTGTTTTGCAGCCCTCACTCCGAAAACGTCGAGATTTACGTCTATTACAAGGACTCTGTCTTTGCTATCGGTTTCTGAGTTTGCGACGGAGGGACTTGGTTTGACTCCGCTTGATTCTGTTGCCGGAACTCGAAAGAAGGTTACACTTCGGCCATGATTCGCAACATCATCTTCGACTGGTCGGGCACCTTGGTCGATGACTTGCCCGCCGTTTGGAAGGCAACGAACTACGTTCTGACCAAGGCCAACCGGGCGGAGATGAGCCTTGAGCAATTTCGCGCTGAGTTCTGTCTGCCCTTCACGCTGTTTTACGACAAGCACGCGCCGCATGTTCCGTTGCCGCAATTGGAAAGCTGGTTTCATAATCACTTCGAGCAAGTGCAGGATTCCGTTTGCGAATTGCCGCATGCCCGCGAGTTCCTCGAATTCTGTCGGGCCCGAAAACTGCGCACCTTTCTCCTCAGCACCGTCCGGCACGACCACTTCGCTGTCCAGGCATCCGTCACCGGTTTCGACAAGTATCTCGACAAGCCGTATATCAGCGTTTGGGATAAAAGACAGAAGATCCATGAAATTCTGGAAGAAAACCACCTGGTACCGGATGAAACACTGTTCATTGGTGACATGCAACACGACATCGACACAGCCAGACATGGCGGCATCCATTCATGCGCCGTGCTTACGGGCTACAACACGCTTGACCAATTGCGCACCGCTATGCCTGACGTAATCGTGGAACACTTGCGCGAGTTACGTCTGCTCCTTGAGGATAACGATATGCATCTCAAGCTGCAGGCAAACCACTTCGAGGAACGTCATCCGCCCATCTTGACCGTAGGCGGTCTGGTTTTCGATGCGGTCGACCGCGTCCTGATGATCCGCACGCGCAAATGGTCGGACCTGTGGGGCATTCCCGGCGGCAAAGTCAAATGGGGTGAGCCATCTGTAGACGCACTGCGTCGCGAGATTAAAGAAGAAACGAGTTTGGATATTTCCGACATCAAGTTTTTACTGGCTCAGGATTGCATTCATTCCAAAGAGTTTTATCGTGATGCTCACTTTGTGCTGCTGAATTACACCTGTCGGCTAACTGGCGAGCCGGGGGTAAAATTGAACGACGAAGCCCACGAATTCCTTTGGGTGGCGGTTGCTCAGGCTCTGAAAATGCCTCTTAACCAGCCAACAAGAAACCTGTTGCTGGCAGTTATTCAGCGGCCTGCGGGAAAACCGGGCCAGGCCGGCCAAAACCACCTGTCCCTGGAAGGAACTCATGTCTAAGATCACAATTGTCGATTTGGAAGTGTTTTATTGCGTCGGCGTGACCGAAGCAGAACGGGCCCGGCCGCAGCGGCTACTGCTGACTGTGGATATGAACTTCGATTTTACATCCGCAGCGGTAAGCGACCGCATAGAAAAAACCATCGACTATTACGCTGTCGCGCAGGATTTGCTCAAGTTCGGCGAAGGCCGGAGTTGGAAGCTCGTTGAAAAACTAGTCTCGAGTGTTGCGGATCGGGTGCTGGCGGAATTCAAGCCGCGAGCCGTGTTTGTGGAAGTTAAGAAATTTACTATTCCTCAGGCGCGATTCATCTCGCTCAGCCTGACTCGGAGTCGGGCCAGGTAGCGTGAGCCCCCTCGCGGAACGAGACCAGTTTTTGCGTCTCTCATTCAGCCTTCCGGAACTCATCGACCTCTAAGTCGCTCAGCCAGGATAACCGGTGATGTATGTCTGCAGTTGGTGAATCCGCGTGCTTTGGGCGGAAATAATCCAATTAACAAGATCTCCAATTGAAACCAAGCCTGCCAGCTTGTCGCCTTCGATCACCGGCAGGTGTCGAATGTGATGATCCGTCATCAGTCGCATGCATTCCTCCAATGTTTGCGAGGGAGTTACATGGATCACTTTGCCGGAAAGGATCTCACTCACGAGAGTTTGCTTGGAGGATTTGCCCTTTAGCACAACTTTCCGCGTGTAGTCCCTCTCCGAAATGATGCCCACAAGTTTGCTTCCCTGAGTTACCAGCAATGCGCCGACGTTTTTGTCCGCCATCATCTGGACGGCCTCGTAAACTGTAGCCCCGGGTGAGATGGACCAGACAATTGCTCCTTTAAGTCTTAAGAGTTCACTGACTGTGGCATTTGGATTCATTGCTGCCTTTCCTTTTCGCCCTCACCGCAAGTGTGCCTGCCGTCTGGGCGAGGCCAACTGACTGCGGAGTTCACGTTCGCTTCACCCATATGAAACCGCGCTGCTTTCTGAGTTCTTACGCTGGTTATAATAACCTCTAAAATATATCATAACTCGGCGCGAATGGCACAAATCTTTTGACCAGAATCCCGTCACTCTGAAGTTTTCACACTTGGCTCTGTCGTAGTTGCGGCGGTGCTGGGGCGTTGTGGCGGACTTTCACGACCTGAGGTTCCCTGAGCTCCGGCCGTTGATCTGAATTCCACTCATAGTCCGCAGTTCCCACTTGTTCCGGCAAAACTCAATCGTGGTCGCGCCGGCTGAGCGTGTGTAGATCACCAGGAAATGCCTCTGTGCCAGGCGCTCACGTAATTTCGCGCTGGCTCGCGCTGTGGCTGGAAATTCGGAATCCGAAACGATTACGACCGAGGGTTGAATAGCGTCGAGCAGTGCATCGCCAAGCGCTTCACTGGCTGATGGCAAACCGGCAACAACAATGTCCGCCCGCAAATCATTTGTCCTTTCCAGCAAGGCATTCTGACCGGGGCGCCCCAAATCTGACAAAAGCAAGATTCGGGTGCCGTGGAAAGTGCCTGACAGAACCAGGGCATTGTCATCCGCTTGAGGAAAGCGATCCGTCGGCTGGGGATGTAAAACAACCCAGGAACCGGCTTGGTCATCGCGGCTAATCGTTCGCAACCTTTCGGGCTGCCGGCCAAAGTCCTTTACAACCTGCCGGTAAGTCGGCGACCGGAAGCGAATGGGGCTGATATATACTTGTCTGGCCGAAAAAAGGTCCGAGACCAACTCCGCGCCGCCAATGTGTCGCAAATCGCCATGTGTCAGCAGCAGGCTTGGCAGTCGGTTGACTCCTTGTGCTCTCAGAAAGGGCTTGGTGATAAATTGCACAGCATTGGTCGTCCCGCAATCAACCAGCAAATCGTTTTTCATGCCTGGCCCGTTGAAATAGAGCGCACTGCCTCCATTCAAAGGCAAAATGCTTAGCCTTATGGCCGACCACTCCCGTTGCCACTGCCAGCCCCAAAATGCCACGAGCAGGGCAAGAAATGTGATCCTCCAAAACCTCAGTCTGGAATGAAGCATCCAGCCGGTCAGAATTCCCAACAGCAGCAGATAATAAAGCGCGGTTGTGAACAGAGTCGGTGCGGGAACATAGAAATACCCCAAAGGCCACGTGGCGAACCAATGGCTCGTGACCCGTATGCATTCCATCACGAACCAGCCGGCGTTGTTGAACAATTCTGCTGCAGCAGGAAACCAGCCCCCGACAAGGAGGCTGGCCAAATCACTCATCAGGACCAGTCCGCACAAAGGAACCGCTACTAGGTTTGCCGGCGTGCTGACAGGCGTAATGAGGTTGAAATAGTATGCCACCAAGGGCAGTGCCCCGACCCACGCAGCGAAGGAGGCCAATGCCACCCCTCCAAGATACCGCATGGGCGTGCTTATGACTGGCGGCCAGCGTTTCCGCAACCCCGCCGGGCGTAGCGGCTCCGGTTCGGTTAGGTGCTGGATGGATTTATGCAGTGCCGGAACCGTGAGAATGATGCAGAGCACGACAAAGAACGAGAGCTGAAATCCGGCTTGGAAAAGCTGTTGTGGCTGCCATGTCAAAATGATCAGCGCTGCCGCAAACAGCGAGTTGAGCACATCGCTCGGACGCTTGAGGACCCAGCTGATAATCACGACTGTCAACATGATTGTTGCCCGGATTGCTGAAGCCGGCCACCCTGTCAAAGCCGTGTAAAACCAGATTAACGGCATTAATATCAGGCCGCATGCTGCTCGTGGCAGACCAAGCGCTCGAAACAGCCCGAAAAAGATGCCGAAAATGATCGCCATGCGCAGGCCGTCAACCGCGAAAATATGATATGTTGACTTCCCCTTTCGACTGACGTGACTTCGCTTTTTCGGGCCACTTGCAGTGTTAGTCTGGGCCGGACGAAAGGACCAGACGATGAAAGGCAAACGATATACGACGGAAGACAAGATCCGGGTACTGCGAGAGGCGGACCGTGGCGAGAAAAGCATT
>CAIQQM010000083.1 GCA_903873945.1 uncultured Verrucomicrobiota bacterium | reverse complement strand
ATGTCGTCGCAAGCGTCCCGGACAGTTTTGGACACGCTCCGGCCTGGCGTCACTTGGATGCACTCGAAGAAGCCCGCGACAATGGCCATTGGGATGAACTTTGGTTCACGGCTTAATGGTGGTGGTGCGAAGTTGCGCCCTGGCTCGCGTCTGCGGCACAAATGCGGTTGCGAACTATTCAACTGCCAACCATACTTTCGGCCTATGCTAAAGCTGGGCGTGAACATCGACCATGTGGCGACACTCCGGGAAGCTCGTTATCGTGGTCGTGAGCAGGGGGATCCCGATCCTGTTGTTTCTGCCCTCGCTTGTGAGGCTGCTGGCGCGCAGGGAATCACCGCGCACTTGCGCGAGGACCGGCGACATATTCAGGACCGGGATGTCTGGAGGCTGCGCGAGGTCATCCAGACACGATTTAACCTCGAAATGGCCAATTCACCGGAAATCGTGGCCATCGCGCTTAGGCTCAAGCCGGATATTATTTGCCTCGTGCCAGAGCGGCGGCAGGAAGTAACCACCGAAGGGGGGCTGGATGTCGCTGCCAATGTCAAGTCGCTGACCGACACTCGCGAAAAGATGAACGACGCCGGCATCGAAGTGAGTTTGTTCATCGCTCCTGATCCTTCCCAAATCGATGCGGCGGCCCGCACGGGTAGCCAATTCATCGAACTGCACACCGGTGCTTTCGCGGAAGCCTTTCACACCGAAAAGCAACGCGATAGTGAATTGGAGCGTTTGATTTCTGGCGCAAGACTGGCGCACGGCTTGGGTCTTAAGGTAAACGCTGGTCACGGTTTAAATTACCAGAACCTTCTTCTTCTTTATCGTGTGCCGCACCTGGTCGAACTGAACATCGGGCATAGTATCGTCAGCCGCGCTGTGATCATCGGGCTCCCGGGTGCGGTAGGGGAGATGTTGCGATTGATGGAAACTTATCGCGGCTAAGTCAAATGAGTCCAAAGGTAAACGTTCAGGTTCTCGAATTTGAAGATTTTGCGGCTGCCCCCTGCGTTTGTCACCTCCCTGCGCGCAGAATTTGACCATGATCCTCGGCATTGGTATCGATATCATCGAAGTCGCCCGCATTCATGCTTCCCATGAGAAGTTCGGTGAGCGGTTCCTCAGTCGCATTCTTCTCCCAAACGAAATTAGCTATTGTCTTTCCCACAGGACTCCTGCGCCATTTTTGGCCGTACGGTTTGCCGCCAAGGAAGCCATTTCTAAAGCTTTCGGCACGGGCATCGGCGCTCAGCTTGGCTGGCAGGATATGGAGGTCGGACGGAAGGAAAGTGGGGAACCGTTCGTCATTTTGCACGGAGGCGGACAAAAACTCTTGCACCAGCGCGGCGCGCAGTCCGTGCTTATCAGCCTCAGCCACACGCAAGATCACGCTGCTGCTGTGGCCATTTTGGAAAGTGGAACCTGAGGCTATGCTGTCGTTAAATCCTTGCCTTCCTGACGGCTGGGTGACCACAAGGAAAAGTGCTTTACACCATTTGCCGATAAAATTATTATTTATCGCCTATATTAATTGAGGAATTGACTGTATTGATCAGAAAGTATGGAAGCAAAATCAAAAACGATCACTGATTTCAAGCTGCACGAGCGGGATACGGGTTCGGCGGATGTGCAAATTGCCTTGCTCACGCAACGCATCAACCATCTCACCGAACACTTGCAGATAAACAAGAAGGACCATGGTTCCCGTCGCGGCCTGCTCCTGATGGTCGGCCAACGCCGCCGTTTGCTGGATTACCTCCACACAACTGACGTCAACCGTTATCAGGCAATCACTAAGAAGCTCAATTTGCGTAAGTAGCTTCTTCTGAGGCGCTTTCCTGCTGCAGAAAAACATGCGGCAGGCCCGCTTTGGTCGTTTAGGATTTGGTTGGGCCGGTAAACGCGAACGACCCACTCTTCCGCTTTAACCTTCGCGTATGAAGAAACTCCGTTTTACTGGGTAATTTCATTCAGTCCCGAATGTTTTCGGGATTCACTGAAGTTTCTCGGTTGGAACGGAGGAGAAATGAACGTTATGTCAGACAAAATCAGCATCCCCCTTGGGGACAAGCAACTCATCATCGAAACCGGGAAACTCGCCAAACAGGCTGACGGTGCCGTTACCGTTCAACTGGGCGAAACTATTGTTATCGTCGCCGCCGTCGGCGCTACCAAGGCCAAAGAGGGTCAGGATTTCTTTCCACTCACGGTCGATTACCGTGAAAAAGCCGCTGCTGCGGGCAAATTCCCCGGTGGTTACTTCAAACGCGAAGGCCGCCCGACCGAAAAAGAAATTCTCACCTCCCGTCTTATTGACCGTCCGATCCGCCCGCTCTTTCCGAAAGGCTGGTACAACGAAGTTCAGGTCCAGAGCATTGTCATGAGTGCGGATGGCGAAAATGACCCTGATATGCTCGCCCTTATGGGCGCGTCAGCGGCATTGATGGTTAGTGACATTCCTTGGGCCGGCCCGATCGGCGCAGTCCGAGTTGGGCGCGTCAAAGGGCAGCTCATCGCCAATCCCACACATACCCAGATGCTAGAGAGCGATCTGGACCTCGTCTATGTCGGTAACGATTCCGACATCGTCATGTATGAAGGTTCCGCCAGGGAAATCAGCGAGGCGGATTTCAACGCTGCCCTGAAATTTGGCCACGAAGCGATTCAGCCCGCAATTGCCGCCCAAAAAGAACTTGCCGCCCGCTCTGGAAAACCCAAGCGTCAGATAAAGCTCAACGTCGTACCTGACGAAATCCTGAAGGAGGCCAAGGCTTTGGCGGGTGACCGTATGGTCGCCGCGCTGCTCACGCAAAAGAAACTCGCCCGCGAGGCCGCCGTTTCAGCCCTCACAGAGGAAGTTGGCAAAAAGCTCGTGGAAAAATTCGGCGCGGAGAAGGTCACCGAGTTCGTGCTTCACGACGCCTTCTATTATATCCAGAAAGAAGCCGTTCGCGGTCTGGTCATGAATCAGGGCAAACGCCTCGATGGACGCGACTTCGAAACAGTCCGGCCAATCTACGCTGAAGTCGGCTTATTGCCCCGCGCGCATGGCTCGGCGTTGTTCCAGCGCGGCGAAACCCAAGCCGTCACTCTCTGTACCCTCGGCACCGGCGAAGACGCCCAGGAATTCGACTCTTATACCGGCGGCGCCAGCGAAAAGAAATTCATCCTGCACTACAACTTCCCAAATTTCTCCGTCGGCGAAACCGGCCGCATCAGCGGCCCTGGCCGCCGCGAGATTGGCCACGGCGCCTTAGCCGAACGTTCTCTCGAACCCATGGTGCCGGCCGAGAGTTATCCCTATTCCATCCGCATCACCAGTGAAATCATGGAATCCAACGGCTCATCCTCGATGGCCTCCGTCTGCGGCGGCTGTCTTGCGCTGATGGACGCCGGGGTGCCGATGATCCGTCCGGTCGGCGGCATCAGCATCGGTCTCTGCACCGAGCACGATGACCAGGACAAAATCACCCGTTACAAATTGCTCACCGACATCATTGGCTGGGAGGACGGCTTCTGCGACATGGACTGCAAGATTGCCGGTACTGAAAAAGGGATCACGGGTTTCCAGCTCGACCTCAAGCTGCGCGGCATTCCCCATGCCATGATGACTGAGACGGTGGAGAAGGCTCGCGTCGCCCGCCTGCACGTTCTGGCCGAGATGGCTAAAGTGCTCGCTGCCCCGCGTAAGGAGCTCAGCAAATATGCCCCGCGCATCGAGACGCTCAAGATTAACCCGGAGAAGATTGGCCTCCTCATTGGCCCCGGCGGTAAGAACATCAAGAAGCTCGTCGAAGAATCCGGCTGCGAAATCAACATCGAAGACGATGGTACGGTCAACATCTACTCCGTCGCCGAGGAGGGCATGAAGATTGCCCGCGACGCCATCATGGGTATGACCGCCGAAGCCGAAATCGGTAAGATTTACCGTGGCCGCGTTGTCACTATTAAGGAATTTGGCGCCTTCGTTGAGTTTCTGCCCGGTAAGGACGGCCTCGTCCACATCAGCGAACTCGCCAATTTCCGTGTCAAGCAGACCGAGGATATCGTCAAGATTGGCGATGAAATTTGGGTCAAATGCCTTGGGGTGGACGAGAAGGGACGTGTTCGCCTTTCGCGCAGAGCCGCTATGGCTGAGCGCGATGCCGAGATGGCTGGCAAGACCGAAGGCGGCGAGGGCAGCCAACCCGTCAGTCATGGCGACCATGGCCAGGACGCCGGTAGTGAACGCCGTGACCAGAATGGTGAGCGTGGGCCTCGGGGCGACCGGCCGAATCGTGAAGACCGAGGAAATCATGGGGGGCGTTAATATCGGGTGACCGGGCATAATCCCGGCAATGGAATTGCACAGGCGAGCCGGCGGTGGCTCGCTTTTTTTCAATCTGCGATAGCAGTGGATTTTTCTCAAGCTGGTGCGATATTCGAAAGTTTTATGAATATTGCGCATTCCAATGTCGACGCTGCATTGCTTCCACCTCCGAAGTTCCCGCTAAACCACCCAATGACTATGGCTGCCAAACAGCCCCTCGCCGGCATCGAATTGGCACTGTGGAGGTCGAGAGTGCTCTTTGTAAGCCACCGGAAGGTGGCGGAAGCGGCTGTAGTTGGCGGCCGGATGCGATGGAAGGGTCAGGCCCTTGTGGCCTTCGTCACGGTGAAAAGCGGGGTCACAGCGGACGCCGGTTTGCGCGAGGAATTGAGGCAGCATGTCACCAAAGAAATCGGCCCGGTCGCAAGACCTGATGACATTCGTTTTGCCGAAGCATTGCCAAAGACACGGTCCGGAAAAATCATGCGTCGGCTGCTCAAACAGGTCGCCACTGGTGCTGAGATTAAAGGAGATACGACAACTCTGGAGGATTTAAACGTCTTGGCGAGCTTGGCCAGTGCCGGTGAATGAGGGCCATAAACAATAAATCACTTGCCCGCTTACAGTGGCACCTGTAGTTTTTATCACGCTTGGGTGCACCCATAGCTCAATTGGATAGAGCATCTGACTACGGATCAGAAGGTTATAGGTTCAACTCCTATTGGGTGCGCCATTTCAATGCCCTCCCCGTTAAATCAGGCAAGAGCCTGCATCAGCTAGGCCTCTGACAAGAATACTCGATCGCTTGGAGCTTGCCGCCAATGGTTTGATGGCCTTTGGGTGCGCTATCCCTGCTCGGGCGGGTTTTTATGACGGCTGAAGTTTTTCAGCCAACTCTTCCGCAGGATAGGTCCAGATCTCCGCCAATGTGGGATGATAGTGCGGCATGGAGGCAAGTTCGTGGACGGTCATATGTTTGTGCATGGCAGCAACGATTTCGTGGATGAGTTCGCCACCAGCCGGACCAACACAGGAGCCGCCGATAATTTCTCCCGTGCTGGAATCAGCTAATAATTTCACAAATCCATCCCGGGCTTCCATGATGAGCGACTTGCCATGATCGCAAAAGGGGTAGCTTGCCGTGAGATGCGGGATATTCCGTCTCTTGGCTTCCCCTTCGGTCAAACCTGCGGTCGCGATTTGTGGGTCGGTAAAAACAATTTCCGTCAGGAGACGGTAGTCCATCTGTTTGGTTTGTTCAGGATGAGCGATGTTGTGTCCCGCCACCTCGCCTTGCTGAATGGCGATGTGGACAACTTCGTAGGGTCCCGTGCAATCGCCGACGGCATAGATATGAGGCACGCTGGTCTGCATCCGCAGATCCGTAATGACGCGATTGGCTTCAACTTTGACGCCGATTTGCTCCAACCCGAGGGAAGCAATATTCGGCGTCCGGCCAAGCGCAAAAAAGATTTCCTCGGCCTGTATGCTAATGTTTCGCCCATTGTGTTGGAAGGCGACCTCCTTTTGAAACCCGACACGCTTTGCCTCGAGGAGTTTCGTGTCGGTGTAAACGGTCATGTCTTCACGGCGAAAGATTCTTTCCAATTCGGTCGTGGCATCGCTGTCCAGGTTGGGCAATAGATGGGCGGCGCGCTGAATCAGGTTAACTTGAACTCCGAACCGGGCGAAGAATTGGGCAAATTCAACCCCAACAGCCCGGCCACCAAGCACGATAATCGATTTCGGCAGTTTGCTCAACTCAAGGGCTGTGTCACTGGTCAGATATCCAAGGTCGTTAAGTTGGGGGAGGGGGGAGGGCGCGACGATTGAACCGGTAGCGATGACAAAACTCCTGGCGGTCAACGTTTTCCCGGTGCTCAACTCCAATGTGTGCGGGTCCTTGAAGCGAGCCATGGCGCGCAGGAATTTAAATTTCCCGTCAAGAAGTTGTTGGTGGCGATAATCAGCGAATTCGCGAATGAGCGCATTCTTGCGAGCCATCACTTGCGTGAAGTCGAAGCTGACATTTCCTGTCTTGATTCCCCACGGTTGGGCATGGCTTGCCAGATGCATGACCTCAGCCGCGTAGAGCAGTGCCTTCGTAGGCATGCAGCCACGCAGAATGCATAAGCCGCCGACTTCCTTGCCTCCCTCAATGACCACCGTCTTCAAACCCAGACTTGCGGCGGTTCGTGCTGCCGCGTAGCCACCGCTGCCGCCGCCGATGATGGCAAGCTCGCAGTCCAACTTCTGGTGTTCATCGCGCATTCAGAAAGAATGCGCGATGAACTGGGGGCTGGCAAGCGGACGTGCCGGGAGAAAGCGAGGCAGGGAGGATGACGGGCCCACCGTCAGTGTGCCAGGGACATGCATGGCCCGGATAATGCGAGGTTAATTACGAGAGGATGAGACCAGCAGCCGTGATTGACATCGCCGGGCGGAGCATGGACGATTGGCGCATGAGTGATCTCATTTATCCCCGCAGCCCGCGCGAGACGATGTGCGGCTGGATGCACTTGCCCCGGTTCATAGATAAAATCCGCCTGCACATTGCCGGGAAACTCCATGCCGATTACCAACCAAACTTTTGCAAAGGTTTTGACGGCCTATGGTTGGAAACCGCCGGCGTTAAAGCTGAAGAACTCATTGAGGTTGTTCGTAATACCGTTACGGATGGCGAAGTCTGCGATTGGGTATTGAAGAACGTCAGGAAACCGGAGTCTGTGAAAACAGCTCATCGTGACCGAATGCTGAATTCTCCCAGGAAAGATGACGCGGAAATGCAGGCGCGGCTGAAGATGCGAAAAGAGCAAGCGGGTCTCACGGCTCGGGATGATGTTCGGACGTTCGTGGATTTCATTGATGCGGATGAGAAACGGATTTAGCTTGCCGCACCCAATTGATTTTTAAGAGCTTAATAATCAACACATTAGTAGGGTGCCAGCCCGCTCAAGGCTGCCTTTCAGAACAGCCTTCTCTCTTCCTCTTCTTGCCAGCATCAACCTCGCGGCGCGAAGAGCGTTTGGTCCTTTCGGAGCCATCCGGTCCGACGTGCATCGACACTTACCTGAAGCCAATCGTCTTTTTGGTCGAGGACTCGTAGCTCAAACCCGTCGTGAACCGTGAAGGCACTTTGCGATTCTTCGAGTGGGCCATAACGAACCACAGCCTCTGGAGCGATTACGATTACAGTGCGTACGTAATGGCTGTTATACAGGGCGGCGGCGAGACATAAACATGACGCCGCTGCAGCAACCGCCAGGGCGAGCATATATCCATTCAAGATACGCCTGAACGCCGGCCGCCATTCCAGCAAAGCCAGCAAAAAGAACCAGAGCCAGACAGCACTGGCCGCCACCAGGGTCCATTCGTTCAAAGTGAGTTTGCCGAGCCAATGCTGCCACCGGCTTGCGGAGAGGGCAGGGCCTTGCGTCTGGTTTCGTGCGAACTGTAAATTCGCGCGAAGATCCGGGTCCCGCGGAGCGATTTGTTCCGCTTGACGATAAGCTGCGATGGCACAGCCAATCCGGCCTGATTTGAAAAACGCATTGCCCAGATTGAAGTACAGTGCCGCAGAGACGCGGCCAGATCGAACCAACTTCTCGTAAGCTGAGGCTGCGGCAGCGAACTTTCCTTCCTCGTAAAGTTTATTCGCCGCATCGAAGGCTGTGGTTGTAATTTCAGCCCGCGCAGGCAGTGCACAGCAGGCGATCGAGATTAGGGCTACCCCCAAAAAGGCCTTAATTGCCCACCGTTGCCTCACTCTGGGCCTTTCAAGGGTTGGAGAAGAGAAATTTTCATTCCCCCTGGCATCTTGTGTATTGCCTCGGGTCGTGCGCAGTTTCATAACTTCAAGCGTTGCAGGTCGCGTAAAGCGGTTTCAAGTCGCGGGATTATTGCGGCCATCTCCTGACTTGTCTTAAAAGGCGCATAGCGGGTGAGATTGCAGGTTTGGAACAGCTCCTGCAGAGCGGCCAAAGTTGTGTCGGGCAAGCCACGGGGGCGAAGATGGTCTTCGATGACAGCTTCAGTGATTGCTGAAGCCGGCAGATCGAGACGTTCGCCAAGTTGTTCTTGCAGGAGTCGGAACAGCGTTGCAAAAAAAGCATCAGACTTTTTCTCGGAAGCGAGCCGGCGCAGCTCGATCAGGCCGTCGCGGATAAGCTGGGCCACTTGGCGCTGGCGTTGGCGGCGTGGGTTGTTCGCCAGACTCTCGGCGCGCCGGCGCCCAACCAAAGCGGCAGCCCAAACTAACAAAGGCACGCCTTGAAGCGCGAGAAACCACGGCTGCCGTAGCAGCGGGGGGCCAACCTGGGCCACGCTGCCAAAACGCGGTTTGATGTGAACGATATCCTGAGTCGGTGGTGGATTGTCTTGGGCCATGCTGTTGGCGTTTAAGACAGTCGGCGCAGCCACCGCGCCGCCCGGCTTTACGATAAGTCGCACCGCCGGGCAGGTCAGGGTGCGATAACTTTTTTGGGCAGGGTCAAAGAAAGTAAACGAGACTGGCGGCAATTCCTTGATCTCGGCGCTTTGCGGCACCACCACCTGCTCAAAGGTCTTTGTGCCCTGCACTTCAAGCGGGTCCGACGTATCCACTTTTGTTGTGGGCGGGTAGGTTTTGAAGTCCCTCCAGGCAGGTTGCTCGGGCAAGGCAAGGGTATCCAGCGCGCCACGGCCTGTGAGTTGAACGCGCACAGTGATAGGATCGCCAACCGTCACGTTGGTCGGGCCGGCCGTGACAGCCACGGCATAGTTGCCGACTGCGCCGCTAAAATTAGGCGGCACATTCTCGTTCGGCAACGGGAGGGATTGTAGATTCTCCGCGTCCGTAGCCAGCGCCAGTCGTTGTTGTTCGTTGCCGCCGAACATGCCGAAAGGATCAAACAGGTCGCGTCGCCGGTTTGTCGAAGGCACGACCAGCACCACGTCTGCCGTAACAGGGCCGAGGCTCAACAGGCCGGTTTTCACGGGTTTGAGGGCGATGGCAGCGGGTATGACCGTGTAAAGAGTGTTGCCGACCCGCTCCTGGCGACGCTGGCGCTCTACCATCTTGCCAACATTGAAGCCCTCTGTCGGCAGTGAGGTGATCTTGAAGTTGGATACATTCTGCACCCCCTCACGCACATAGAGCTGGAGATCGGCCGTGATGATTTCACCGAGGTAAACTTCCTTTTTGGGCATCGCAAGTTTGAGAAATGCCAGTTGGGAACCCGAACGAATGGCCTCTGGAGGCGGAGCACCCGGTTTCAAAACCTTTAACTGCAGCGGTTCACTCGTGAGTTTCTGGCCATCCATGTCGACGGTGAATGCCGGCATCGTGAAATCGCCCGCCTGGCGCGGTGTAACCGTGAAGTTGTGGGTGACGGTCGAGCTGGTTTGGCCATTGATGATCGTAATCTGGCTGGAGGGGCCGACATAGCCGAACTGCAGATTGGAAATCGGCGGCAGCGTCGGAACATTTTGCTGGGACGTGCCACTGAACGTCAGTGAGAGAGTCGCGCTTTCGCCGAGCGTGATCGTATCGCGGTCGAGTGCCGCCGTGAACGTGGCTGCAGAGATTTTCGCGGGCATTAGCCACAAACAGGCTGCCGCCAAAGCGACGCCGAGCCGGGGCCTTGATTGGCCTCGGCTTAGCGCAAGCTGCTTCAATCCCGATAACAACCCCAACATTTATTCGTTTACCTAGTTTTGCCCGGCGAAATCACACGATGCAAGCTTCACCTAATCCCTACGCCCTCAGAACTGCCTGGCCGCCAATTGGGTGGACGCTATATGGACAATTCAGACGCCTTTTTGTTCGCCCGAAAAGCACCCACACTTTCTCAATGCCAGGACCCATTTCTGTGGGATATCCGCCATCAATGGCTGTGCGCACACAGCCGGAAGTTATTTGGAGATTCCGACCAGGGCTTCAACCAAGCCGTCTATGGTATGTTGTTTCGCTTCAACGGACGGCTTGAGTTTTAGAACCGCGAGCGCTTTGGAAGTCTCCGGTCCGATGGACGCCAGCTTGACTCGTGGAAATTTTCTCAGCAAATCCGGCAGATTGAATCGCGCGTGGAAATGGTCCACGGTGGAACCGCTTGTGAAGGCAATCCAATCCGCGCCGCTTTCGAGGAGGTTTGCTGCCACGCCGCCGGGGTCCGCGGTTTCCGGCTCGGTTTTGTAGCACGCAACATCATCCACAATAGCGCCCAGGGCTTCCAGGGCGTCAGGCAGCTCCCGGTTGGCCACTTCGGCGCGGAGCAGGCAAATCTTCAGATTCTCGACGCTTTCAAATTTGGCGAAAGCCGCGGCAATCTTGGAGGCGAGCGCTTCCTCGGGCATCAAGTCCACCTGCAGGTGTAAATCCTTCAATTTTTTTGCTGTGGCGGGGCCGACTGCGGCGATACGCGCCCCTCCGAGGTCTCGCATATCGTGAAAACGCTTGAAGAAATGTTCAAAAAAAGCGCTGACGCCATTTGGACTGGTGAAGACAAGCCAGTCATAAGCGTTTAAGGCCAGCAACGCGTCCACAAAATCATCTTTCCGGGTCGGTGGGCCCATCCGGATAACAGGAATTTCGAGAACGTTGGCTCCCTGTTCCCGCAGT
>CAIQQM010000082.1 GCA_903873945.1 uncultured Verrucomicrobiota bacterium | reverse complement strand
GCTCCGTGGTAAGCCACCCTCTTCTCAGTCGTTTCGATAATCCGGTAGGTGTGTTGTTCCAAACACCAAGAATGGCTTCTCCAGATCCCATCGTTTGACAGAGCGTATCCGGTGCAGACGTGGAGATGCGGGTTGGCTTCCTGCAGCAAGATGGCGTTGTCGTGGCATCGGATGGCTTCCCCCTGCCGCAAGACAATGTCCTTCTGGAGCGGCGCCCAGGTCTTGCCGTGGCGCAGAATCAGTTGGATGTCTTCTTCAAAGGTGGCGCAAACAACTGTTCCCCCGATCGCTTTCAAGCGTTGGCCGAGAAGTTCCCATTCCGGTGTTTTCGCGCTGTGGTATCGCAGGTGGTTTTCATTCTGTTCAAAGGCTCCGCGGTCTTGCGCGACGTGCCAACGCACTCGTGAACGTGAGTTTCCGAGAGGATGGATCGGTCCGGCTTTGATTTCATCTGCCAGGATGTCGTAGCGCGCAGCCAAAGAAGAGAGCCTGACCGCCAGCCGACCTTCACTCAGACGCCGCAGTTCTTGCTGCACCGTCCAGGCGCAACCGTCTTTGGGATCGGCCCAGGCTCCCGTCACGATCATCGAAATGGCCCGGTCGGAGAAGTCTCTCCATATCCATCGAGTTGCGCGCAACAGTTCCGCTTCATTGGCGTCAGCGTTATAGGTTCGGTCGGCGCGCGAGACAGCTTTTTGAATTTCCGGGTATTGCGGTATTTCGTCGTCCAGTTCCAACCCCGACACAACCGCTTTGTACGCGTCGAGGAGTGCGAACTCCGCGCAGATTTGTTGACGTCGTGTTCTCGTGTAACGACCCCACTTCCTGTGCCAGTCGTGGGCGGTCTCATAGCTGCCGCACAAACTGCCTGGGTGGACGAAAACCAGGAGCGGCTTTGGGTCATGCTGTTTCACTGGCAATCTGATTCGGGTAGCGGGAGACTGGCGGGATGCTCGGTTTGCCGAGAATCATTGGTGACAGGCTGCGATCGGGGCAGGTTGCGCTGGCGACCCGTCATTGCCAAAATAATCCAGACCGACGCTCTCCTCGTATCCCGCTGGAAGGAATGGCTGGTAAACACGAGGGTTGACTCCTCGTTTCCAGCACAATTTCACCCATTCGCGCAACGGCAGGGAGTTCTTTCGGCGAATCACTTCGCAAGTCCGACTGTCCGCTTGAGCCCAAATGTTGAAATCGGCGTGTTCAATCCCCCATTGGTCCCGGTCTCGTGATATTTTCTGGATGTGCGTGGGAATGTCATAATAGCGGAGTTTATCGGCCTGCATCTGCGCGGCGTTTGCCGCATAGGTAAGAGCACCAAAACCCTGGGAGGAGTAAACCCAGGTGCCTGTGCTGGCGTAGAGGGTGTAAACGCAGTCGGAAGCCCTCACTACTTCCTCTTGGGCCATGCGGTCGAGCACTGTCTCAAGTTCCTTTTCCCGTTGGATCAGGGCGCCTGCGAGCGCCAAATACCTCTCTTCGATATGGGGAAACTTTCCGGCGGCTTGTGACGCCAAAAACGGCGTCCGCATCCGGGCATCCCAGGCTCGACGCAAGTGCCGGTTATAGCGGCTTTGCAGCCTGCTGCTCGTGAGCCGGTGCAAAAGTGTCAGCGCCTTGTCGAAGCTGTTCACCGTGTGTGCGCTCATTTCACATGGCCTGCAGGGCTCCGTCCGGGGAGATCCTGAACCACAGTTCGGGGAGGCCGTGTTCCACCGGTTTGTCCTCGGGAACAGGGAAGCAAAAGCTCGGATTCTTGCTGTTGCGCCAAAGCCGATAAACCCTCCCTTTGAAGGGGGCACGTCCATTGATGCGAACCAGCTTGAACGGGGCTTCGATGTCCGGGTGCTCGGGAGTGAACGGCTGTGCTTCAAACTGCCAACCGTTCCTTGTTGTGATTTGGGCGTTGTTCACCATTTCACCATGTTGGGTCCCACGGGCCTAGGTGCCGTTTACGACTCCGGCAATGCTTTAGTCAGTCCCACAAGCGCCGGCTACTGCCGTGGCGGCGATGAAATCGTGTCGCGCTTCGCACGATCCGGGAAGGTCGCCCATACCTAAACTCCAGCGGGCACGGGTTCTCGCGCTGCCGTTTTCCTGGGTTCTGGGCTGGCTCCACGGATCACAATCCCATTTTCCGCATAATAATCCGCCAGTATGTCCCCTGTGCCGGCGATTTCCTGCCTTAACTGTGCGTCGCTTATGGGATCGGTCAGAAAAAGCTCCAGGGTTCTCTTCAACTGACGCGCGCCGTATTCGTCCGAGAACCCCTCTTTGAGGATTTTTTCCTTGAGGGGTTGAGAAAGAGTCAACGTCGTGTACTTGGTGCGCTGCCGGATCTTCTCGACTTCCAGGTCGAGGATCTGCCGGCAATCCTCCCTCGTGAGGGATTCAAAAATGATGATGTCATCAATCCGGTTCAGGAATTCGGGTCGGAACTCCTTCTTCACGGCGTCCGTTACCGCCTCCTTGGCGGCGTCAGGGTTGGGATTGAACCCAAGGCTTTTCTTGCGGAAGTGCTCATATCCGACATTCGAGGTCATCAGGATGAAGGTGTCGCGGAAGCTGGCGGTTCGGCCTTGTCCGTCGGTCAGGCGCCCTTCCTCAAGAATTTGCAGCAGGATGTTCCAAACTTGCGGATGGGCCTTTTCGATTTCATCGAACAGGACCACGGCGTAAGGGTGTCGGCGGACCTGCTCCACGAGGGTCTTCTGATCTTCGTACCCCAAGTAGCCGGGAGGCGAGCCTATCAATCGCGCGCCGCTGTGGCGCTCCATGTACTCGCTCATGTCCAGGGCGATGAGTTGATCCTCGGAACCGCTCATGTGGACAGTAACGCGCCTGGCCAACAGGGTCTTGCCAACCCCCGTGGGGCCCAGGAGGAGCAGGACCCCTGTGGGTCTCTTGGGATCGTTGAGGCGTGTGCGACCACGCCGGATGTAGCGACTGACGGTTGCTATCGCCTGCTTCTGGCCAATAACTTCCCGGCCAAGGATTTCGTGCAGGCGCAGGGCCGACTGCTTGTCCTCAGCGGTCAGCCGTTCCAGCGGGATGTTGCTCATGACGCTGACAGCGCTGCGAATGTGATCTTCGGTGACAATCCGCGTCTCAGGTTGCAGCAGTGTTTCCCTCTGATCCTTGAG
>CAIQQM010000081.1 GCA_903873945.1 uncultured Verrucomicrobiota bacterium | reverse complement strand
GTCCCGACTGCACCCTCTACAAGTGTCCATGCGACCGCTGCCCTCACTACCTGCAGAAGCAACAAGCTTTGAAGTGGAACGAGAAGCTGCTCCAGAAGCTGCGCCTCTCGCAATTCAAGCTGCGCTACCAATATCGCGAATACCACTTTCAACCCGCTCAACTCGCCCCTTCCGCTCCCCATCGGCCTAGCGTCGACCTGACCCGCATTCATCGTTCTTCCGATCTCTTAGGGCTGGTCCTGGCCTTCCACATCTCCTTTGCCCTCTCGGCGCGCAAGACCGCTCAGGTCCTGCGTCAAGTCTTCGGCGTGCCCCTCAGCTACCAGTCCGTCCTCAACTACGCTCAGGGCGCCGCCTACTACTGCCACGCTTTCAACCTGCGCCACAAAGCCCCGCTCAGCCCCACCGCCACGGGCGACGAGACCTACATCCGTGTCGCCGGCAAGCACCAATACACTTTCTTCTTCCTGGACCCCCAACAACACCAGATCACCTCTTATCACGTGGCCGCGGAGCGCGACGCCTTGGCCGCCACCGTGGCTCTGGGCGAAGCCGCTCGCACCCTGCCGGAAGATCGCTCCCTGCGTTTCATCACGGACGGCAACCCCGCCTATCAAGCCGGTGTGCACTTCCTCAACGCTCACCGCTCCCCTTCCCAACCCGCCCATACCCTGCGGCAGGTGATCGGTCTGGAAAATCGCGACGCCGTCTCCACCGAATTTCGCCCCTTCAAGCAACTCATCGAACGCCTCAATCGCACCTACAAGTACCACGTGCGCCCTGCTTGTGGCTTCGCTACTCAGAATGGTGCCCTGGCCCTCACCACGCTGTTTGTCACCCACTACAACTTCCTGCGCCCTCACTTGGCGTTAGGCTACCGGGTCCCTGTACCCTTGCCGGAACTCAGTTCGGTTACCACGCTGCAAGGTCAATGGAATAAGATCCTCGAACTCGCTCTGGCCGCCTGACTCCAACCAGAGGTAAACTTCCTACTGGCCAGGGCGGAGGATAGGGCTACGCAGGGATGCGACCTGAGCGCCGACCCTGGGGCCGGGATTGATCGGGGGGCGACCCAAACTCGCTCCCCTCAGTCCAGATCAATCCTGGCACCAAAGCGATAAATCCAAACCCTCCCTTCACCACCCCTTTATCCCTGCGACTCTTCCCGCGGTGCCCTCCCGCCTCTTGCCCTGCTCGCCTCTCATGGCTCTTTCATAGAACTTTTGACAGAACCTCCCGCTTGGTTCTGTCAAAAACTTCTCTTCTTTAAAGCGATAATCTGTTGGAACGACGGGGGAAGTTGGTATTTCTGGTTTCTCCCCCTGCTTTGCGTGACACGGCGGTTGGTCTGATTGGTTTGGGACGCGGAGTCCGGCTGTGCAATCGGGCTTGACTGAAGAAGCAAAAAGGCGGTGAAGTCTCTCTTTCCTAGATCACCCTGCAGGGAACCCGCCAGGTTCCCGAGAGACTCACCGCCATGGGTAAGATAACACGTTTGGTGCTTTGGCTCTGCCGGAAATTTACTCGCCAGGACTTGCAGGACCTCATCGAGCAACTGCAGCAAGTCCTGGCCGGGCGCGAGCCTGAGGTTCATCCCCGCGACGATTTTCGCCAGCAGCATCCGCACTACCGCGATTTTTACGTCGATCCCCAAGCCCCTCTGATTCAGCCCCCCGCGCCTCCTCCTCCCCAGCCCACCCTGGACTGGCAGCAGTTGTGTGACCGCTATCAGGGGCGGCATGGCCGACCCCTTGCTCCCGTGCGGCGACAGGGTACACGCACCCTGCCTGCCGGCTGCCGCTGTGCTCATTGCGGTGCGCCTCGCGATTTCCTCTACCTCAACGATGGCCGCCAAGCTAGCCAACTGCTTTGCAAAGTCTGTGGCCGCTTGTCCCAGCTTCCGCCCCGTCATCGCCCCAGGAAAACTCCTTACTGGTGTCCCTACTGCCACAGCGCCCTCTACCGCTGGAAACAGCGCCCCGACTGCACCATCTACAAGTGTCCTTGCGACCGCTGCCCTCGCTACCTGCAAGAGCAACATGCTTTGCAGTGGAACGAGAAGCTGCTCCAGAAGCTCCGCCTCTCGCAATTCAAGCTGCGCTACCAATATCGCGAATACCACTTTCAGCCTGCTCAACTCGCCCCTTCCGCTCCGCATCGCCCTTCCTTCGACCTCACCCGCATTCACCGCTCCTCGGACCTGTTAGGGCTGGTCCTGGCTTTCCATATCTCCTTTGCCCTCTCCGCCCGCAAGACGGCTCAGGTCTTGCGTCAAGTCTTCGGCGTGCCCCTCAGCTACCAGTCCGTCCTTAACTACGCTCAGGCCGCGGCCTACTACTGCCACGCCTTTAACCTGTCCCACAAGGCCCC
>CAIQQM010000080.1 GCA_903873945.1 uncultured Verrucomicrobiota bacterium | reverse complement strand
CGGTACGCGAGCTGGGTTCAGAACGTCGTGAGACAGTTCGGTCCTTATCCACTGTGGGCGCAGGAAACTTGAGGGGTTCAAACCTTAGTACGAGAGGACCGGGTTTGACGCACTTCTGGTGTGGCAATTGTCGCGTCAGCGGCATCGTTGCGTAGCCATGTGCGGAAGAGATAAGCGCTGAAAGCATCTAAGTGCCAAGCTCCTCCCAAGATAATGTTTCCCGGACCGTAAGGTCCCTAAAGACCCCAGCGAGACTAGCTGGTTGATAGGTTAGGCGTGTAATCGGAGTAATCCGTTTAGCGGACTAATACTAATCGGTCGTGCGGCTTGATTGCTTCTTTCTTCGTCGCCCGACGGGCTTTTCGCCCGTCCCGCGTCCGAAGAGTGAGCGATTTAACTCGCGAACATAAGTTGTCCAATCCTATCCCTGTGTGCAGTTTTCAGAGAACCGTCGGGCCCCGGCATTGTTCTTTTACATTTTGTCAGCTGAGCCGATTCGGAGACTTCGGTCTCCTCGATTCTGAACCCCGTTCTTAATCCCGGCTTCTGACTCACGTTTCTTGGTGGCCATAAAGCTGTGGTCCGACCCGTTCCCATTCCGAACACGGCCGTCAAACACAGTCTTGCCGATGGTAGTAGTCTTATAGATTCTGCGAGAGTAGGTTGCCGCCAGTTTTTCTCTAAAGCCGAAACTTCTTGTTTCGGCTTTTTTCGTTTGCCCGGCAGCGCCCGCCTGTTGCCTTCGAGCATTGCTCTTCGCTCCGCCTAACCCTTCCACTTGCTCTGCCTCCGCGCGCTTGGCACACTAGGTCCCGATGCGCGAAACTTTTCGGGTCTGGACGGAAGATCTCGAGACCTTCCTGCTCGAGGTCATTTTCGAGGAGCGGCGCGGAACCCGCGCCACCTTCACCCGCGCCGTTCTCTACAGCTGCTCCAAACTTTTCCAGGTCGCGATCAAAATTCGCCGGTTCCTTTACAATGCCCGTATCCTGCGCGACTCCACCCTCGGCGTGCAGGTCATCGCTATTGGCAACCTTACTGTTGGCGGCACCGGCAAGACCCCGGTCGTCGAAAAGTTCGCCCGCGAATTGCGCGATCAGGGCCGCAACGTGGCCATTCTTTCCCGCGGCTACCGCTCCAAACCGCCCCCCGTTCATACCTGGCTGCTTAACAAGCTCCTCCTCCGCGATGACACCACCCCTCCTCGTGTCGTGTCCGACGGCAAATCCCTCCTGCTCGACTCCGAAATGGCTGGCGACGAGCCGTACATGCTGGCTTCCAATCTCAAGGACGTTGTCGTGCTCGTGGACAAGGACCGCGTCAAAAGCGGCCGTTACGCCATCGAAAAGTACGGGTGCGACACTCTCCTGCTCGACGACGGCTTCCAGTACTGGAAACTCGCCGGACGCCGCCAGGACATCGTCCTGGTTGACCGCCAGCGGCCCTTCGGTAACGAATGCCTTCTCCCGCGCGGCACCTTGCGCGAACCCCCATCTCATCTCGCCCGCGCCAGCACCATTTTCATCACCAAGAGTGACGGCAACACCGAAGAATTGCGCCGCCGCATTGCCGAGTTTAATCCCACCGCCGGCCTCATCGAATGCATCCATCATCCCCTCTACCTCGAGGATGTCTTCACTGGCCAGCGTGTCGACCTTGATTTCCTGAAGACTCGCAAGGTTGCCTCGCTCAGCGGCATTGCCCAGCCGGAGAGCTTTGAACAAAGCCTCGTGCAGTTAGGCGCCGAGCTGGTCTATTCCAAACGCTTTGCTGATCATCACCGCTTCTCCCAGCAGGAAATCCTCAACGCAATTAACCGCAGCAAAAAACGTGAGGCCGAAACCATTATCACCACTCAGAAGGACGCCGTCCGTTTTCCGAAGCTCGACCGTCGCGATTTGCCGATCTATTTCATGCGCGTCGAAATCAAGCTCCTCAGCGGGGCCGATGATTTTCAGGACTGTGTCCGTAAAATCTGTTTCCGCTAGCCGATGGACCCGCTGCTTTATTGCCTCGTGCGAGCCCTCGTTGCCTTCATCCAGGCCTGGCCCCTTACCTGGGTCGCGCGTCTCGGTCGCGCTGGCGGTGCGCTGGCATACTGGATTGACGTCCGTCACCGCCGTGGCGCTCTGCGAAACCTGGCCATGTGCTTCGGCGGGGAAAAATCCTTGGCCGAAATTCGCGCCCTTGCTCATGAAAACTTCCGCCGCATTGGCGAGGCTTACGCTTGTGCCATCAAGACCGCTTCCATGAGCTTCGAGGAGCTTCGCCCCCGTGTGGAATTCGTCGGCTCTCCCGCCGTCCTTTCTCCTCCCGCCGGAACCGTGCCCCCGGGCGTCGTCGCTGCTATCGGCCACTTCGGCAATTTTGAGCTCTACGCCCGCTTCACTCAGTTTGCCCCCGCTTATAAAGTTGCGACTACTTACCGTGGTTTACGCCCGATGGCTCTGGATCGCGTCCTGAGATCTTTGCGCGAACGCTCCGGCTGCCTCTATTTCGAACGCCGATCGGATGGTCCGCTGCTGCGAGCTTTTATGAATGAACGCGCGGTCATGCTGGGCCTCCTGTCGGACCAGCACGGAGGGGACGCCGGGCTGAGGCTGCCTTTCTTTGGACACGAATGTTCGACTTCGACTGCGCCCGCCGTTTTCGCGTTGCGTTATAACTGCGTGTTGCACACTGCCGTTTGTTATCGGGTTGCCCTGGCGCGTTGGCGGATAGAATTAGGCGAGAGAATTTCCACTCGGGAAAATGGCCGGGCCCGTTCCATTGAAGCCATCATGCGCGACGTGAACCTTGCTTTTGAAACCGCTGTGCGTCGCGACCCGGCTAACTGGTTCTGGGTGCATAATCGCTGGAAGCCGGGGAAAGGCCGGAGTCCGAAACCCGAAACCCGAAGCTTGGAACCACTTAATAAGTGGCAAAATGGATCGACGGCGGAGGGTAGACCTTAGAAGAAGAGGAGTATCGCCATGCCCGCCAATTCGCCATGTTTCGATCCGCAGCTCTGCCGGGTCCTGGTGCGCGGTGTCAATTGGTTGGGTGATGCCGTCATGACTACGCCGGCGCTGCAGCGGCTCCGCGAAGCGTTGCCGGATTCCCACATTGCTCTGCTGACTAACGAAAAGCTGGCAGACCTTTGGCAATATGACCCATGTCTCAATTCGGTCATTACGTTCGCAGCGGGCGAGAGTTTGTGGTCCGTGGCTCGACGTTTGAGTGCGGAGCGCTTCCAAACTGCGCTCGTGCTGCCGAATTCGCCGCGCTCTGCCCTTGAAGCATGGCTGGCCGGAATTCCGCAGCGCATCGGAAACAGGGGCCATTGGCGCCGGTGGCTTCTTACCCGGATGGCCGCCCCCAGGCCTGATTCTACGCACATGCACAAGCGTTCAATCCGCGAAGTACACCGGCTGATTGACGCTTCGGCCAATGGCATACATAACGAAGGCCGTCGATTCTTTCCCGCCACCGCGCATCAAACCCACGAGTACCTTCACTTGGCGGCGGTTCTTGGGGCAAACCCCGAACCCATACCCAGCAGATTGGTTGTCAAAACCGAGGAGGTACAAGCTGTTGCCGCCAAATTCAATCTGGCAGCCGAAATAACGGACCGTCGCCCGTTCTTTGGGCTGAACCCCGGCGCAACATACGGCCCGGCGAAGCGCTGGCCCGCGGAACGCTTCGCTGCTGTTGCGCGCGAAGTCCAAAGACGTACGCAATGTGTTTGTTTGATTTTCGGTGGCGCTGCGGAAGTGGCCCTTTCCCGTGAAGTTCAAGCCGCAACCGGTATTCGGCAGCCAGCGCTCTTCAACCTCGCGGGCCAAACTACCCTCCGTGAACTTTGCGCTTTGCTTAAGCTCTGTCGCGTCTTACTCACCAACGACACTGGACCCATGCACATCGCCGCGGCCCTCGGTACCCCTGTCGTAGTGCCATTCGGCAGCACCTCCTCTGAATTGACGGGGCCGGGTTTGTCCGGGGACACGCGACATCAATTGTTGAAATCCACTGCGCCCTGTGCGCCATGTTTCCGCCGGACCTGCCCGGTTGATTTTCGTTGCATGACCGGCATCGCGGTTGAAACGGTCGTCGAGGCGGTGTCGCGTGTTATCCAGCCAAGCGCTCTCTCGTCAGCTTGCGTTTCCCGGCCGGTTACAGGATAATCCGTGTGTGCAGCAGGACCTGACCCAACTTGCCGATGATCTGGTTGCTTCCTACGCCCACGTGGGAGGTATCAATCATCTTGATGGCAAAAATCTGCCTTCGAAGCGTGCAATTGCGACGATCACAATGGATCTGTTGCGACTTCTGTTTCCTGGCTTTTTTGACGAAAAGCCGATCCACTCTTCAGAAATCAAGGTTGCAACGGCCTCCTTGTTGCAAACGGTGTTGCGCCATTTGGAGGAGGAGGTCTATAAAAGTCTCGAATACAGTCCGCCACCGGAACTCCCCAGGAATGGCCTTCGCCCAATCGCACACACACTTACTGTGGAGTTCCTGGCCAGCCTGCCGCGCACCCGCGAATTGCTCCAAACGGATACCGAAGCGGCTTATAAAGGCGACCCCGCGGCGCTTAGCAAAGAGGAAGTCATCGTTGCCTATCCGTTCATTGAAGCCATTGCTGTCCAGCGTTTGGCGCACGAGCTCTACCTCAAAAATATTCCGCTCATTCCACGCATCATGACGGAGTGGGCGCATGCGCGGACCGGAATGGATTTGCATCCCGGTGCTCAAATAGGCTCTCACTTTTTCGTTGACCACTGCACCGGAACCGTTGTTGGCGAGACCACCATCATTGGCGACCACGTCAAGATGTACCAGGGCGTTGGTCTTGTGGCAAAATCGCTTTCCGCCGGCCAGCTTCTGCGTGGCCACAAGCGTCATCCCACGATCGAGGACCATGTTACGATCTACGCTGGCGCCACAATCATGGGCGGCGACACGGTTGTGGGTGAAGGCAGCACGATTGGCGCGAATGTTTTTCTGACCTCAAGCGTCCCGCCTCACTCCCTGGTGGTTCAGGATGAGGCCAGGGTGAAGGTCATGAGCAAAAAAGACACTCAGCACCCGTCTGCGGATTTCGCTATTTGAGCGGCCGCGGAGCGGCTTGCCGTCGCCTCCGCTAAAACCGTGTCAACTTCTCCAGTTCTTTAACCCGCCGCTCAATTTGAGATCGTTTCAGTCGTGCGGTGCGCTGCAAGCCGAATCCCTCACAGCAGAATGACGCGATGACGCTTCCATAGATCATCGCGCGGCGGATATTGTTTTCAATCGCGCCTCTGGCCTCGGCCAGGTATCCGATCATGCTGCCCGCGAAAGTGTCACCCGCTCCCGTTGGGTCCACCACTTTATCCAGCGGGTAGGCCGGGCAGAGAAACAAGCCCCCCGGCCCGGATAGAAATGAGCCATGTGACCCTGTCTTAATGACGACGTATTTCGGGCCAAGTTTGTGGATCTTCCTTGCCGCCGCCAAAAGGTTGTCTTCCTTTGTCAATTGATACGCCTCGCTGTCATTGAGAATGAAAGCATCGAGACGTTTTAGCAGGGCCAGCAAATCCCGCAGTGCGGTGTTCAGCCACAAATCCATAGTATCGGCCGCGACGAATCTGGGCCGCCGCAGTTGGTCCAACACATGACTTTGCAGCGCCGGGGCGATGTTTGCCAGCAGCACAAAGGGCGTCGTCTGGTGTGCTTTCGGCAGCGTGGGAGCAAAGGTTTCGAACACGCCCAATTCAGTCGATAACGTGCGGCGGCGGTTCATGTTCCGTTCATATTTACATGCCCAATGAAACGTCCGTCCGGGCCTAATTTGCAGGCCTTGAAGATCGATCCTGTGACGCCTATAGAGCTGCAGGTAACGTCGTGGAAAATCATCGCCGACAACACCCACCAGTTTGACCGGACTGAAAAAACTGGCGGCGACCGCGGCATGACTGGCCGAGCCGCCCAACAAACGCGAATGCTTTGCTTTGGCGGTTTCAATGGAATCCAGTGCCGTCGATCCTACGATTAGGACGCTCATAAAATTCAAATCATTCCAAGTCTGACGAAAATCGGAACGTAAAGAATTTCCTGTTTAGCGGCAACGCGAAAGCCGTTCTTTGAATTTTCGGCAGGTTGCCACAATGTCAGAATTCAGAATCGCGGAGATCGCACAAATCCGCCGGGCTCCGGCGCCAAGGACCTCGTCAAGATTGTCCAGATTGATCCCCCCAATCGCGAACCAGGGGATTTTGACATTGGCTGCAGCCCAGCGCACACAATCGAGGGTGACGGGTTGGGCGGTCGGTTTGGTGCCGGTTGCGAACACTGGCCCAACCGCGATATAATCCGCCCCAGCCGCCAGGGCCCTTGCGGCTTCCTTTGGATCCCGCGTGCTAAGTCCGATGCGTTGTGGCGAAGAAGGAGGGAGTAGTTCGGAAACACGGGTGTGACCTGCGCCGAAGAAATCTTCCTGGCCCAGGTGGCAAAACTCGGCACCCGTGGCCTGTGCGATTGAAAGCTGGTCGTTAATCACGAGCCCCACGCCGGCTTTTCGCGTGATTGGCAGGAGCGCCTCGGCCATGCCACGGATTTCCTCAAGCGAGGATTGCTTGGCGCGGAGCTGGATCAGGTCAGCCCCACCGTCGCACAGCTCCTGCGCCGTAACTTCGGCTGTTCGCCCGCCTAGGAAAGCTGTATCCACGAACGCGTAAAGCCGGCATTCAGAGAGCGGCTTTATCATTGAAACCGTCATCGCGGGAGTGTAGCCCAGCCCTCGCTCCCTTTAAACTCCATTCCATTTTTTATTGTCTTTTTCTTTTACCCCGGCATGACTGGCGATAGAGTGGTTGCGCGCCGATTGCTGTTCCTTCGCGGCGCGGGACACCGATGAAGAATATTGTCTATTTCGACCTTGAAACGCAGAAGTCCGCCGAAGAAGTCGGCGGTTGGGACAAGATTAGCCGCATGGGTATGAGCGTCGGCGTGATCTACAGCACTGCGTGCGCCGCCTATAAAATCTATGGCGAAACCCAGGTCAACGAGCTGATCAAAGACCTGCAACGTGCGGATCTGATCGTCGGCTTCAATAATCTGCGCTTTGATTACGAGGTGTTGCATGGCTACACGACCCTGGATCTGCGCCAATTGCCCACCCTCGACATGCTGGTTGAACTGCAGAACCAGTTGCAGCACCGGCTCTCGCTGGACTCCATTGCCACCGCGACTTTTGGCGTCGAAAAAACCGCCGAAGGCATGCAGGCGATCCGTTGGTTCAAGGAAGGCAAGCTGCTCGAAATTGCGGAGTACTGCTGCTATGACGTGAAAATCACGCGACTCGTTCACGAGTACGGGGTAAAACACCGGCAGCTCCACTATTTCAATCGCTTCGGAAAAAAGCTGACCGTGCCGGTGAAGTGGTGAGTGGAGGGGGCCTCATGTCCTGGTTGGTCCGGTTTCTTTCGCCGGTTCCAGCGGGAGCCAGGTGCTGGACATAGTCCAAACGACTGCCCAGCCCGTCATGCTGTCCTGGGGACTTCGCCTGCTCGCTAAATGTCAGGAGATGGACGGCTGGATGTTATTGGCCCTTTCATAAGCCGCCAGGCAATCACGCCGGGAGACGAACATGCGGTTGGTCCCAATCCCTTTCGTCAACTCCAGGCGGTTCAGGTCCTCTCGCAGGTTCGTGCTGACTCGGGTCAACGCCAGCACGACGCCTTGTTTCGCCAGGTCCTGTTGCAGTTCATGGAGCGCGCGACCAGCAGAGAAATCAATCGTTGTAATCGCCCCGGCATCGATGATTAGCCAGCGCACCGGAGTCGGGGATTGGTTAACCAGCAAATGCGCCTGTTCGACGAAATGGTTCGCGTTCGCGTAGTAAAGGTCGGCGCCGAACCAATACATGACCAGCCCGGGCTCGATCATCTTGCCCGGAGTCACAGGTTCCATCCGCCAATGCTCATCGGGGTCGCTCAGAATGACAGCCGTGTTAGGGCGATAGCCGTGGCGCACATGCTGGAGGAGCGACAGCACCAGCGCCAGAAGGATGCCGTGTTCCACGCCCAGGAACACCACAGCCGCCGCTGTTACCACCGCCAGGTTGAACTCTGTGGGGCTGTTGCGTCGCAGGGTGCGCAGTCCGCTCACATCCACCAGGCGCACCGCGACCACAAAGACAATCGCCCCCAACACGCAGATCGGCAGGAAGCGCAGTGTCTCCGTCAGGAACAACAGCACCAGGGCAACCGTCGCTGCGGTGGCTAGGTGCGCGATCTGGCTGCTCCCGCCGGAGGTTTCCATCATCGCGGTTTGGGTGGGGCTGCCATTGACCACAAACGTGCCGCTTAGCCCGGCGGCCGCGTCCGCTGCGCACAAGCCGAGCAGGTCACGGTTCTCATTGAGCGATTGGTGATGCCGCATGGCGTAGGCGCGCGCCGTGGCCGAGCTTTGAGCTACAATGATCACAAAGCAGGCCCCCGCGATCGGCAACAAGGCTGTCATTTCCCCCCAGGACACGTCTGGCAGACTCAGCCGCGGCAGGCCGCCCGTGACAGGACCTATCAGCGCAATACCATGGCCCGCAAAATCCGCAACCGCGCTCAAAACAATAGCGCCGACCACCGCAAGCAGGGCCCCCGGCAACCGTAGCGCCAGCCGCCTCGATCCAAAGATGACGACGACAACACCTGCCGAGACTGCGAGCGTGGGCCAGCGGAGTTGCGGCAAGCCCTGGAGCACGGTCCAAAGTTGTCCCATCGTCCTGGTGCTGCGCACCGTGATGCCGAGCATCTCACCCAGCATCGCGATGCTCACCTGGAGACCGACGCCGGTGAGAAAACCGATCAGAACGGTGCGTGACAGGAAGTCAGCCAGGAAACCCACCCGGAGCAATCGGGCCACCAGCAGGCAGCCCGCCGTCATCAGCGCGACCATCGAAACCAGCGCGACGTACTTCGGGCTGGCCACGGCCGCTAGCGGCGAAACCCCCACAGCCAAAATCACCGCCGTGGCTGAGTCTGCGGCGACGACCAAGTATCGCGATGCGCCGAACACCGCAAACGCGACGATTGGTAACAGCAGCGTATAGAGGCCGGTGACGACTGGCATGCCGGCGATTTTCGTATAGCCCATTGCCTGCGGGATGGTCATCGCCGCCAGCGTCACGCCCGCTAGGATGTCCGGCATCACCCGGGAGTGTTTGAAGGGAAGAACGCCTTGGAACAGCGCTACACGCCATTGGCGGTCCTTCTTTCCGTCAGGAAAGCGAACGCCGTTCATCGGGGTTGAAAAGATTGCTGCAACCCGGTCAACTTCATTTTGTCAATTATCACCTTTAGTATCGGCCGCTTCTTTTCCTGCAGCGTCGGATGAGGTTGTTGGTTGAGCTGTCATGGCGGAGCCGGAGAAGGGTTTTGCCTTCAAGTTCCGGAATGATGCGCTGCGCCAGCACTTTGCCCAGTTCGACTCCCCACTGGTCGAACGGGTCAATGTGCCAAATGGCCCCTTGGGTAAAGACATTGTGCTCGTAAAGCGCGACAAGCTTGCCGAGCGTTTCGGGAGTCAACCTGTCCGCGAGGAGTAGGTTCGACGGCCGGTTGCCTTCAAAAACCCGATGCGGCATCAGCCAGTCAGGTGTGCCCTCGGCTTTGACCTCCGCAGCGGTTTTGCCGAAAGCCAGCGCTTCGGCCTGGGCAAAGACGTTCGCTAGGAGTATGTCATGGTGCCGGCCCAGCGAGGTAAGCGTTCGGGTAAAGGCGATGAAATCGCAGGGGATGAGCCTGCTTCCCTGATGAATCAGTTGGTAGAAGGAATGCTGGCCGTTGGTGCCTGGCTCGCCCCAGTAAACCGGGCTGGTGTCATAATCCACCGCGACTCCATCGAGCGTGACGCGTTTGCCGTTGCTCTCCATGGCCAGTTGCTGCAAATAGGCTGGAAATCGCTTCAGGTATTGCTCGTACGGCAACACCGCCACGGTTTGTGCACCGAAAAAGTTGTTGTGCCAGATGGACAGCAAACCCATCAGCACCGGCAGGTTTCTCTCAAACGGCGCGGTGCGGAAATGCTCATCCATCTCACGAAATCCTTTCAGCATGGCGCGGAAATTGTCCGGGCCGATGGCGAGCATGGTTGAAAGGCCGATGGCAGAGTCCATTGAATATCGCCCGCCCACCCAATCCCAGAATCCGAACATATTGGCGGTGTCGATGCCAAACTCGGATACCCGCCCGGCGTTGGTGGACACCGCAACGAAATGCTTTGCCACGGCCTCCTTGTCGCCCTTGAGCCTCCGGATTAACCAATCCCGCGCGCTCCGGGCGTTCGTCATCGTCTCCAGTGTTGTGAAGGTTTTTGAGGAGACAATGAACAGCGTCTCCGCCGGATCGAGGTCGCGTGTCGCCTCCAGGAAATCAATGCCGTCCACGTTCGAAATAAACCGAAACGTCATACTTCGTTCGCTGTAGTGCTTGAGCGCCTCATAGGCCATGACCGGGCCGAGGTCGGAACCGCCGATGCCAATGTTGATCACGTTGCGAATGCGCTTGTCGGTATGGCCCCGCCACTGGCCGCGCCGGACGCGGTTCGCGAATACCGCCATCTTGTCGAGCACCGCATGGACCTCGGGCACCACGTTTCTGCCGTCCACGACGATGACAGCGTTTTTCGGCGCGCGCAGGGCCATATGCAGGGCAGGCCGGCTTTCTGTGGTGTTGATTTTCTCGCCGCGGAACATGGCATCAATTTGCTCGCGCAAACCGGATTCTTCCGCCAGTCGTAACAGCAGCCCGAGGGTTTGGCCGGTGATGCGGTTCTTCGAGTAATCGAGGAAAAGCCCCACTGCCTCCACCGTGAGCCGTTCTCCGCGCTTCGGGTCGTTGGCGAACAGCTTGCGGAGATGCAATCCCTTGACCTTCTGGTAGTGGGTCGTGAGAGCCTTCCAGGCTGAGCGTTGAGTAAGTGGTTTAATGTTGCCTTTCATGGGATTTGTTTCAATTGGATAAACTCGAGCGCGTTTCTTCATACCTTAACCCCTGCCGCTTGGTTAACAATCTCTTGTGCTTCAATCACAATCGCCTCCAGGTGTGCTTGGCTTTTGAAGCTTTCGGCGTACAGCTTGTAGATGTTCTCCGTGCCGGATGGCCGCGCCGCGAACCAGCCGCTTCCCGCCACAACCTTTAAACCGCCGATCGGCGCATTGTTTCCCGGAGCACGGGTCAGCCTGGTCGTGATCAATTCCCCGGCCAGCTTCGATTCCGTGACCGCTTCGGGTGAAAGCTTTTCGAGTTTTTGTTTCTGCTCCGGCGTCGCCGCCGCGTCTATGCGCGTGTAATAAGGCGTGCCGAACTCAGCGGTGAGTTCCCGAAAATGTTCGCCCGGGTCTCGGTCCGTCCGTGCGGTGATTTCACCCGCCAGCAGATTCATAATCAGGCCGTCCTTGTCGGTCGTCCACACCGTCCCATCGAGTCGCAAAAAGCTGGCCCCAGCGCTTTCCTCACCTCCGAAGCAGCAGGAGCCGTCAAAGAGGCCTGGCGCAAACCATTTGAACCCCACCGGCACTTCCAACAACCGCCGCCCGCGCTTTCTTACCACCCGATCGATCATGCTGCTGCTCACCACCGTTTTGCCTGCTGCCGTATGAGTCGCCCATCCTGGTCGCTGTGTTAGCAGGTAGTTGATCGCCACCGCGAGGTAATGGTTCGGGTTCATTAAGCCTGCGGACGGCGTCACGATCCCGTGGCGGTCCGCATCCGGGTCGTTGGCAAAGGTGACTCGGTATTTGTCTTTCAGGCCAACCAGCCGCGCCATTGCGCAGGGGCTCGAGCAGTCCATCCGGATCTTGCCATCATGATCGACGGTCATGAATGAAAACGTTGCGTCAAGCGTAGGATTGACGACGCTGATATCCAGATTGTAGACGGAGTTAATCGGCTCCCAGTAAGGCAAACTTGCTCCACCCAGCGGGTCCACGCCCAGTTTAAGGCCGGCAGCGCGGATGGCCTCCATGTTGATGACGTTTTTGAGATCGTTGACGTATGGTAATATAAAATCCTCCTGCCGCGTCCCTGGCGCTTTGATGGCCCGGGCGAAGGGCATCCGGTTTACCTCGGCGTTGCCGCTTCGGAGCAGGTCGTTGGCTCGTTCTTGGACCCACCTCGTGACATCCGTGTCTGCCGGCCCGCCATTCGGGGGATTATACTTGAAGCCGCCATCTTCGGGCGGGTTGTGCGATGGAGTGATAACGATGCCATCCCCAAGGCGCTCTTTGCGTCCGCGGTTATGCGCGAGAATCGCCCGTGAAATAACGGGAGTTGGCGTTACTCCGTTGTTTCGCTGGATGATTGTTTCGACACCGTTGCCCGCCAGCACTTCGAGCGCCGTGTGCTGGGCAGGCCCCGAAAGCGCGTGCGTGTCCTTGCCCATGTGAAGCGGGCCGGTGATGTTCCGGCT
>CAIQQM010000079.1 GCA_903873945.1 uncultured Verrucomicrobiota bacterium | reverse complement strand
GTTAAGGGTTGAGGATTGTTTGTTGGGCACAATCCTCAAAAAGCCGTGCAACCTTCTGAATAACCTCCCTTTCAGGCAGTGAGCGTGACCGTTTGAGCTTCCTGCGCATTCCGATGATTTCGGACACCTAATCCGAAATTGTCGGACAGCGATCCGATTTTAGTCGGACAGTTGTCGGAGCGTAGCGACGCTCTGGAGACCTTTTACGGGGGTGTCCGAAATGGGTCAAGTTTTTCCCTCTATTTTTCCCCTGCTTTTCGGAGCCGAAGGCGACGAGTTCCCTTGGCGAAGTTGAGACTTCGGTCATTGCCCAAGGCGAGCAGAGCAGGCCATCCCCCAATGGGGTAGCGCCGACAGGAGCCGGTCTGCCGAACCACAGTTCGCGGCTCCTGTCGTGCGCCTGGGTCCCATTGGGGGGTGGCCTGCTCTGCGGTCGAACTCCCAGGGACGCTCCTTGCTTTAATCCGAAGGATTCCGATTGGCTTTGGCTTTGGTCTTGGGGTCGCGCATGGATTCGCCTTCCAGTTTGAGCCGGTAAGCGTTATGGACCAACCGATCCAGGATGGCGTCGGCCACCGTGGCGTCGTTGATCACGCCGTGCCATTCGTCCACTGGGAACTGACTGGTGATGAGCGTGGAACCCAACCCGTGCCGGTCATCGAGGATCTCCAGCAGGTCGCGGTATTGTTTGCCCGTGACGGCCGCGACACCGAAGTCATCGATCACGATTAGAGCCGCTCGCGAGAGCTTCTTGAGTAGTTTCATGAGACTGCCATCGGCCTGGGCATTTTGCAGTTCGCGAAACAGTTTGGGTGCGTAGTAGTAACCAACGCGGTGGCCATCACGGCACGCCTGGTGAGCCAGGGCGCACGCCAGATAAGTTTTGCCCGAGCCAGTCGGCCCGGTGATGAGACAGTTATGATGGTTGGCTACCCATCGGGAAGCGCGCAGTTGATCGATTTGCGCCCGCTTGAGTCCGCGGGGATGGCGGTAGTCAATGTCCTCCAAGCTGGCGGCGACCTTCAGTTGCGCGTGATGCAAACGGGCGGCCAACGTCCGGTTCTCGCGCCATAACCACTGGCGTTCGACCAGCAGGCCGAAACGTTCTTCGAATTCCAATTGATTGATGTCGGCTTGGCGGCGTTGCTCCTCCAGCGCCTGGGCCATGCCTTCCAACCGCAAGGCGACGAGTTTCTCGGTGGTTTGGTGATTTAGCATAACCCCTCCGCTTTGGACGCTGCGGCGTAATAGGCTTGGCCGCGCACGTTCTGGTGGACCGGGCTATTGAGCGGCAGTTCGGGTTCCGGGTTCTGACGGTCCAGACCCTTTTCCAGGATCGACTTAACGCTCTGATACGAGCAGGTCTCAAAGCGTAACGCGCGAGCACAAGCAGCTTCCAGCCGCTCCGGTCCCACGCCCTTGCCCAGGCGAATGATACCCAGGCAGGAACGAAAGCCCATTTCGGGGTGGGGCCGAGCCTTAAGAATTTGCTCCACCAGTTGAGCGCATTGCGGGCCGGTTTTGCGCGCCCAGTCGATGAGCCGGCCGGGCGTCCACTCCAGGTAACGTTGGTGGCTCTTGGGCCGATGTTCTTCCAGGGTGGTGAACTTGCCCGGCACGTAACTCCGGACGTGAGCAGCCACACGCTTGCCTTGATGAAAGAACTCCACGGTGGCGGCGGTCGAACGGGTTTCCAGTTCCTGGTGCACCAGGTGATAGGGAACGCTATAGCCGTGGTAATCGACGATCGCGTGATAGTCGATGTTGACGGTGGCCTTGGTCCAGGTGGCCAACTCGAAGGGCTGTGCCGGCAAGGGCAAGAGCGCCGGCTTTTCCTGCGCCTCAAACCAACTGTTGCGCGAGCCCTCCAGTTTCTGAAACTCCTGGGCATTGAGCTTGTCCAGCAGCGGTCGGATGGCCTGGTTGAGTTCGGCCACGCTGAAGAAGCGCTGGTCGCGCAAGGGCGCCAGGATCTGCCGTTCGGCGATCTGAACCCCCGTCTCGACCTTGGCTTTGTCGCGAGGTTTTCTTACGCGCGCCGGTAAAACTACCGTGCCGTAATGGGTGGCCATTTCCTGATAAGAGCGATGCAGCACCGGCTCGTAGCGACAGGGCCGGGTAACCGCAGTCTTAGGATTATCTGGAACTACGGCCCGAGTCAGGCCGCCGTAAAAGCGGAACGCATGGCAGTGAGCGGCAATCCATTGTTCCAACTGCTCGTTGGCGAAAGCCTCGACGTAAGTCTTGTTGCTGTAGCCCATCACCGCTACAAACAACGAAGCCTCGGTGACAGAGCCGTCGGCGTGGTGGATGGGTACCTTCAATCCGGCCCAATCCACAAAGAGCTTCTGGCCCGGTTGGTGAACCTGACGCAGCACCGGGTCCAATGTCTTGGCCCAATCCCGATACAACTGGCAGAACTGGCTGCGCTGGTAACCCTCAGGGTTGGCCTGGCGATATTCCTGCCACAGCAGTTGCAGCGTGACTCCTTTGCGCCGGAGTTGCTCCTGAAGCGCGGGCCAGTCGGGCAGCGGCTTGACCGAGCCACTCGGGCCGGTGGACTCAGCCGGCTTGAGCAGTCGTTCCGCCAACTCGGCATCGCAGAGCCCTTCGGGCAAAGGCCAGCTCAAGCCGGCCGCTTCAGCCCGTTGCAGATAATCGCCCACCGTGCTGGTGGGCAAACCACAACTGCCAGCGATCTCGCGCACCGACAGTTGGTTTTGGTGTTTCAGTCGAAGTATGTCTTTAACGTAACGCATGTTTATTAGTTTTCGTGCCATCAGGTCCTTCCTTTTTGAAAGGCTGGCCCTTATGGCACTTTCCGTAGCGTCACGCCACCCCCACTGCGCTGATCCGGCGCATTTCGGACACCCTGCCGATTATAGTCGGACACCCGTCCGAACCATTTCGGACAGCGATCCGACGGGGCCGAAAAACTGTCCGACTATTCGCCGGATCGCTGTCCGAATTAAATCGGCACCGCGTCCGAATTGAATCGGATTACTGTCCGACTAAAATCGGATCGCTGTCCGAAATGCGTCGGAATACGCAT
>CAIQQM010000078.1 GCA_903873945.1 uncultured Verrucomicrobiota bacterium | reverse complement strand
TTCCGATGCCTGGTGGCGTTGGGCCTGCGTCGTCATCAGCAAATTTCTGTGACGGCGTTTTAGCGCCAAGCGATGCGCCGGTCCCACGCCGGTCTCCGGCGCGTCAGCGCAATAGGAAGTACAGCGCCACTCCAATCGTAAGGACTGCGCCCGCAACGACGATGCAAAGAGCCTTCCCCGTTTGGTAACGTTCGTAGGCCTCCTGGTGAGCCAGGCAGCTCTCAATTAGACGGTCGCAGCCGGCCAGCAGGTCGTCCACACGATTACCCAAGTCGTGAGTATCCTGCAGGCACTCGGCAACCTCGTCGCGGGTGGTTCGGCCGGTCGCTTCTCCCCACTCCGGACTGTTCATGTCTGTCATTTGGGAAGTGCCTTGGTCGAGGAGTTGCCGTGTTTCGCGAAGGATCCCTTGGGTCTCCACCACCAGCATGACGGCTTCCTGCGTGGGGAGTGTCTGCCACTCGGCCTCGACGCGTTTGAATTTATCGAGGGCTTCCTGGTATTTCAGGCAGGCGGCGTTAACGAGGCTGGCTCCAGTCACTACTGGAGGTTGGGCAATGGCGAGAGTCATGGCGTCTTTCTTTCCGACTCCGGCACCCCGTCGCACGTTGCCACAGGTGGGCCGTTTCCCCATTATAACGCCGCCAGTGTTGTTTTGTGCGGGTCAAACGTGTCGTGAATCGTGCTCGTCTTTCACGCGGTAACCACTCGCCTGTCGCCTGAAGTTCACCTCGTTCTTTTTGACGTAAGCCTCAAACACGTCATCGGCCTTCATGCCGAGCACCTGCGCAAGGCTGATCACAAAATGGAACAGGTCCACGACCTCGACCCGGGCATTTTGTGCGTCAAACTTCTGGTAATTGGCCCACCATTTCCACGGAACAGTGTCGGTGAGTTCGGCGATTTCCTGGGTCACGGCACGGGAGTAGTTCAAGATCCATTTGGTCTTCTCTTTCTCACTCATACCCTCCACACGCACTCCGATGCGTTCGTTGAGCGCTTTCTGCATGTGGAACATTTCGTGCAGTTGGTCAGGGCTTTCCATGGTGTGATGTTGTTACTGGAGCGGGGAGGGTCTTGTTACTTCGCAAGAGAACGTAAAACCCGCTAACCACAACCGGAACTTTCAGCGCAACCCGGGCATTGGTAGCACGCCCCGCTGCGTACCATAATTGTGCCGCAGTTGTGGCAAGGCGGTGCGTCGGATTGGAAGTGGGCCATCGCGGCGTTCAGTGCTCGGACACCTTTGGCTTTGGCCTCCGTTGCATGGCCATTGTTCCCGGCATCGATGGCGCCGGCAACCAAGGCCGGTTCCGTGGCCGGTGTCGCCGCCTGCTGATAGGTGTGCTTGAGGCGGTTCACCGGGATAGCCTCGAGATCCCCACTTTCGTAGCTGGGGATGAAGGTGATGCCGAGCCAACGGAAGATGTAATCGACGATTGATTTGGCCATGCGGATTTGCGGATTCGCAGTGTAACCCGACGGCTCGAAGCGTTGGTGGGCGAATTTCCGCACGAGGTCCTGCAGCGGCACTCCGTATTGCAGCGAGAGGCTGACCAGAGTAGCGATCGTGTCCATCAGGCC
>CAIQQM010000077.1 GCA_903873945.1 uncultured Verrucomicrobiota bacterium | reverse complement strand
GCTGCCGATGATGACGCGCTCGAAATAAGGGTCGAATACCACCCGGATCGCGATCTTGGTGAGGACGTCGCCGGGCTTTGCTGACATTGCCTTGCTCATACGGTTGTGACTGGCGCGGGCTTTTGGACGCAGTCTCTTTCGACCCCACCGCGCATACCAACGGCTGCCAGACGGGCGCCCAGTGGACCAGCCGAGGGGCGTTCCGAAGGCAGGGACGAGATACCCGCACCCTGCCGGCTGACTGCGGGACCGAGAACCCCGAGCGGCGGGCGGGTCAGTTGACCGCGACAAGGTTCCCCGTGCTGTCGAAGGTGGCGCTGGAGGGGAAAAGCTGGCGAAGGTTTTCCTCTGGGCACTTGCCGGGTGTGTTCTGGATGCGGAGCTTGATCCAGTTTCCAGTCAGGGCCTCCTCCGTGAACGGGGTGCCCGCCAGGGTCAGACACTGCCGGGCGAGTTCAAGCTGAGTCTTCATTGATTCTCGGTTTGGCGGGGAAGTCCGGGGACGGACGACTGGGATCGGGAGTCGATTGCGGTGGGACGCTGACTTCCCAGGAGGGGACGCAAGCGGCAACCCTGCCGGTGCCGAGGGGAAAACCCTGCGAATGACCCAGCGGGTTCCGTTCGGAACCGCCCAGGCTGCCAGCCTGGAGCCAGCGGGCACAGTCAAGTCCGGGGGCAAGTCCAGCCGGTACGGCAGAGCCGGTCGGCGCCTCGGCAAGACCGCGCACTCCGGCGTGGCTCCCTTCAGGAACCGCGCTGGGCAGGTCAGGCTTCCCCTCGGGCGCCCCGCCAAGGATCAGGTTCAGCGTTGCGGATACTGTCTCCGCACGCAACTCCATGACGCCCGGCGAAAGGCAGGTCACCGTGACGCGCTCGCCAGCGGTGAAGCCAGCCGCTTTGAGCCAATGGCCCTTCAAGCGGACCAGGGGCACACGCTTCTCGACCTGAAAACTCGTGCCCAGTTCTTCGATGGCCAGAGAGCGTTTCATGTCGGAAGCCCCTGCGGAGGGGTTTTGGACAAAGTCGATTCCGGGCTCGCACGATGCCCCCGGAACCACGTCCGGAACGGCGGCCGCGCGCGTGACGGAGATCGGTCATTGGCCAAAGTCGACAGGCATCCCTGCCGGTCCGGAGGTTGGCGGCGGGGCTTTCCTCGCGACCGGACAGGCGTCCCCGGGGGCCGAGTCAACCGGTCTGAGCAGAGGCGGTCGGAGCCCGTGAAGGATCCCTGCCGGTCCCATTGGGCTCCGAGCGGTAACCGACCGGGGCCGGTCAGGTCCCCCTGGGACCATCCGACAGGGCGGCAGGCTCGGGACGACGGGAACATCGAGAGGGCGGAGTCCGGGCGGAACCCGGACGGGGCTGACCGGGCAGCGGCCCGACGGGAGGCGCGGACGTGGCGGGAGGGCCGACTGGGGCCCGACGCGCGCCGCCGCGAGGCGGCCGAGGTCACGGGGCGACAGCCCCGGCGAAGGTTCATCGTGCGAGTGATATGGCCACCCGGCCTGAGGGTGCCACCGGCAGGGCGAAGGTTCATTGTGGTTAGGATGTGGCCACGCGGCCTGAGCGGTTTCACCTTCTGGGATTTGTCGTGAGCGGTCCTGTGAATCCTGCCGGGAAGGCCTTAGAAGTTATACGGGCGTGCTTTCATGCTCCCGTAGGGCTGGATCTCGCCGCCGTCTTCCACCGGGGGTACCCTTCGGATGTGCTCGGCTTCACTGGCAGGGATTACCTTGCCGCATCGGCATTCGTATTGGTGGGTCTCCCTTTCGCCGCCGCATCCGCTCCGCCCTTCAGGACCAGGAGCGGAAGCACTGGCGGCTTCGCCCAAAGACAACACTTCCGGACCAGGACGGCCTGGAACTGACCCGCCTGGATCGGATGCTCGCCGAGGCCGAGCGCGGCCTGGAGGGATGGCAAAGCGGACGCGAGGAGAGCGGTTAACCTGCGCCTCAGCCGAGCCGGCACGCCCACCCCACCATCAAGGACATGGTCGTCGATGAAGCCATTGGCCGAACTGACGTTGTCATGCCGAGCAGAGTACTGGCGGACGGAGAGATTTGTAGAGCCATTCGCCAGGAACTCTTGAGACTCGGCGGAGAATTCTCCAAATGGGATAAAACGGTGCGCATCACCCGGCGAAGGCCGCCGCGGCCAGGGGGTGAGCCCCGGCGCCTGTGCCCTCCTGAAGGTTGGCCGCCGTGAGCGGACCACATATAGGAGCCGGTTCGGGTTGAGCGACCGCCCACAGGCGGGCGCAAGTTACCCTGTTCGTGATTGTCCGGTCGGCGACCTGTTCGGCTTCTTCCTTGGTAGTGGACTTGTCGCTCGTTACGGTTCCAAGAAGGGGATCGCCCATTGTCGCGGCCAGTTCGCGATCCGAGTAGTAAATATTCCATCGGGAGGCTTTCATATTCTGTTCAGGGATTTCTTTTTGGGCGTGTGTCGTTGTCAGTTCCGCTGCAGGAGGTCCTGCAGCCTCTGGATGAGGCTCTCGAACTGCGGATTTTGGGCGCGTTCCACCTGGTACTCGTTGATTCGCTCGAGGGTCTGTTGTCCCTTCTGTTTGATGTCAGCGGGAGAGAGCCGGCCGTCCAGGTAATCCCGCATCGTCCGGCGGTACCAGGTGACAGCCTGGTCGTAATTCGGATCGTTCGCGTAGGGGCGAAGGACTTGCTTCTCCACCTGGTCCATGAGCGTCTGCATGTCCTGGCTCGTTGCGGCGGCTCCCTGCTTTTGGGTGCCTGCTGGCACGTTGGTGTTGGCCGTGATGGAGATATGAGGCTGTTCTTTGGGAGGCCGGTTATCCTTCGCGAGGTAATCGAGACAATCTCTGGAGATGGTAAACTTGTCCATGGCGCCCTGCACGACGACGTTGCTCAGCGTGATTGAGACCAGGTGCGCTCCGTGCAGCAACACGAGTGGTTTGCTGGCTTTCACGACGACGGTGTCTCCCACACGGCAGCCGAGGCAGCAGTTGGTGTCGCCGCGGAGCGTTGGGGCGGCGCCAAGTGTTAAGAGGGCCAAACCAAGGATTGTTTTCATTTGTTGATGCTTCCCTTTATGCGGAGCTTCTTTAGGGGGTTTTCGGCGTTGCTTGAGGGTTTGGGAGGAGCCGAAAGATGGCCCGGTCCATGAGACGAAATGCCATTGTGTTTGGCGTTCTTCAGGCACAGACACAGGTTTCTTCGAGGGCCTGCTCCAATGTCTTGCCGTTTTGGGCTTGTTCCAAGACGCGCGCCAGGGTCGTCGGGTCAAGCTGCGCCGCCAAATCAGGGTTGCTCAGGCTCAGGGCTTCCAGCAGCTCGGTGATTTCCCGAATGTCCCGCTCGTAGGTCCAATCCCTGCACGCGGCTGGGTCGAAGAGATTCAGGGCATCGCTGGCGATTTTTCGCAGAGGAGAAAGTTTTGCAGTCATGCTGAGTTTTGCTTTTGGGCGAAGCCCTTCCGGCCAGGTTCGTAAGCGGGCGCTTTCCGTTTGAGGACCCTGTCCTCAGCTTCTCGAAAATGCACTTCAGAGCTGCCTCGTGGATGCGTCGGTTCTTACAGACTGCGTAAGACCTCAGCGACGAACTGCTTTTGCGTGTCGTGGATGGCGAACTTGCCCATCTGGCGCACCGTGCGTCGAGCGCGGGCGATCATTCCCATCTCCCGCTCCAACACGGCTTTCAGATACAGGGCTTCGTAGGTCGGCTTGGTGCGACGAAGGTTGCGTGTCAGGAGTTTGTAGGCCTCTTCGTTCAGCCCACTACTGATCCTCTGGCGAACCTGGTGCAACTGCAGGTCGTGCGCCGGCCCGTTATCTGGGTTTTCAAGAACGCTCACCAGCGTCCCGCTGACGATCCAACCCACGCTCGGGGCAAGCAGAAGCGCCAGAAGGAGCATTGGAACAAGGAATCCAGTGAACCCGGCGAGGTTGGCTGCCACATCCTGGCCGTCCGGAATCAACTGGCGCATCCCGACCAGCAGCACCGGGACGAGTACCATGTGGAACAGGCGGCGATGGCGCAATTCCAAGGGAGAAGTGGCGATGAACCCGATGAACAGGCCGAGGCCTGCCAGCAGGAGGTCTGAATCGTTCACGTTCATGCTGGTCTCATTTCGTTGGCGCAGCCTCTTGCTCGCGAATCATCGATCCGATTGTCCCGAAAGGAATGCAGCCAGCGGCAACGGGAGATGCCCTCCACGGACTGGCTCGCCTTTCAGCACTCGTCAGCGGCGAGCACACTGCAAAGGGAGCGGGAGCCGATCACGGTTGTGCTCCGTACTCGGAAGCCAGATAAAGGGTGTCGGGTTTTCCGTTGACTGAAATTCTTGCCGACTGCGCCGTGACTTGCAGGCAACGGACGGTCACGTTGTGCCCCACCAGCGGGATGCGGGCCTGTTCACCGGGGGCGAGTGTAGCGTGGTTAACGATGATCAGGGGCTTTGGGCCGGTGATGACGCCTCGCAGGTGAAGAGCGTTGTCGGAGCGCAAGGCTTTCACCTGCGCCCAGGCTTTCTGCAGGAAACCCTGCTCGGGTTGCGGGGTGCGAGCCGGTGGAGCCAACTCGTCGGTTTGCGCGGCGGCCATCGCGTCGCCCCGCTGCATCAGCTCGGCCGTGACCTCCTCGATGGAGCCTCCATTAAGCAGTTTCATGGCGTAGGGCATCAAGTAAGTCGAGTCTTGAGCTTTTGCGCATGTCACCGGAGCGCGTTCGATGGGCCTGGCGACTGCCCGCGTGAAGGCCTTCAGACCGTGGAGAATTGCGAGGACGAGAGCGACTGCAACCAGAGTGCTTTTCATGCGCTGTTTGTTTCCCTTAAGCGTCAGCTGCTCAGGCCCCTGGGTGCCCCGCGCCGAGGATCGACATTCCTTCGATGAAAGAGCGATCGGCTGCAGCGGGCGGTCGATTCGCCAGGAACCGGACAAGTCCGTCGGAGCTCCACCGCCTGAAGCTGTCTTCGCACAAGGGACAAAGCCGGATGGTCGTGGCCGTCCCGTCGGGCTTTTGAGAGGCATGCGGGTGAAGCTGGCCCTGGACGATGAGAGGGAGCAATTCTCCCGGCAGCTCTTTGGGGCACTTGCTGCAATGGATGGCGCTAATGGAAACAAGTCGTTTTGGCAAATGGTCAGGGCCGGGTAAGGGTCTCAACCCTCTTGAAGCATCCCGTGGAGCGGACGACGGTGGTTCAAGACACCGGATTCTGCGAGATGGTTCCTTGCACCAGGCCCTGGCAGATGTTCAGCTCAATGAGCTGGTGACGGCGGCCTCTCGTCTCGCACGGGAACTGGGCTGTCATCCATTGGCGGACTGATGCCGCCGCCGTCATCAACTCACTGTTGTTTCGCTTTCGGCTCATGCCTTTATGCTTTCCTTGTGTTCTGGGCGCAGCCCTTCTGTTGTCGTGGTTCTGCGGAGATGCGGAGGCCCGACTCGGGGAACCGGGGCGCGCATGCCAAATGCCTCAAGCGCACTGAATTCTTGCACTGCGGGGGTGCAAGATTATGCTCGCGGCCATGCGTTCCGAAGGCAATCGGGCTGAGGTTGATATGTCGGCTAATAATGTAGCCGGCAGGCAATGGGCGCGCGCCGCCGGAACAGGGCGCTTATGTCCAACTCCCGACTGCCCGTCGCGCCAGACGGAACATCCCGCCCAGCCGAAAGGAAAGATTTGACCAATGAACCACAACACGCCGCCCGGATACGAAATTAAATTTGCGGAGTTCATCCGACTGTGCGCTGAGCTCAAGGCCAAAGGTCTTACTGAAATGGTGGTCGCATATCCTTGGGCTCTTGGAGACACCTACGAGGAACTGATCGAGAGCTTATCGCGTGTGGCGGATGCCGGGCTGAGCCTGCATATTGTTGCGTCCAAGGATTGGCCGAGCCGAAATTAATCCTGGGAGTTTTTTTGATCAAGAACGAGCCGCTAAAGCGCGGCACGGTTCCGATTTGATCCGGGCAAGCACCGCCGCAAAGCGGGCAGTCGATGATTTTCTGCGACAGTGTTCTGAGGCAGTTCAGCTCGTTTTCGGCTGGGCTGCGGGTTCTGCGATGGCGAGCTGGAGGACTCGCAGCACATGCTGGTGAATTCCGGGGCACTTGCTTTCGCGGCTGCCGGCGACATTCAGAACGCCGTCGAACGTTTGCAGCGCGACCCGCAGGAGTTTTGCGTCAGCCTCGACATCAGGGAAGTTACAAAGCCAAACGTGCCGCCTTGCGAGCCTTCGGCATTGATTCAGTGTGAACCGACTGCCTGGGCTGAGCGGGGCTCGGGCAAAAATCACCGTGAAGCCGGCCTCCTGTATGTTCTGAATGGTGCGCGGCTGATACGAGTACTGCGGGTGCTCCTGCAGTGGATAGCGCGCGGGCACAACACCGTCTTCGGCGCGGCGACCTTTGGGGCACCAACCGCCAATTGGAATGCGGATGGCGAGACCAAAATCGAGTCCGGCTCTGTCGGCGCCGGTCTGCCCTCCCGAGATGATTGTGCGGATTTTCAGACTTGGTCGTTGTCCGGAGTTTCTGCTCGAGCGCGAATGGAGTTCACGCGGGAACTGCTTCAGCGCCGACTCTGACTTTGGAGAGTTGGTCACGCAGAAAGCTCATCAAGAGTGCCGATGGACAGGGCTTGGTCAAATAGGGGATGCCTTCGCGTTGGACCCAATCCTGGAACTCCGGTTCGGAGTCGGATGCGGACAAGGCGGCGTAGGCTGGGCGGTCGCCTCCCTGCAAATAATACACATCGGCGCCGGTCATGTCGGGGAGATGAAAGTCGCTCAAAACCAGGTCGAATGTCTGGTCGCGAAGCGCGTCAAGGGCTTCCTGGCCCGTCGCTGCGGTGACGACAAAGAACTCCCGGGACAAAAGCAGTTCAAACAGCTCTCTCAGGATCTGGGTGTCTTCGATCAACAGTATCCTTTTCATGGTTCATTCTAAGGGTCCGAGGGGTGTCTCCGGTATTGGTCGCTCTCCAACTGGCCTCCCCATTGCGCGAGGGTTATTGGCAGGTGGCATCCCCAGGATCCGGTTCATACCGTTGCTGCTGTAGAAGTTCTGGGCGAAGCCTTCTGGTCCAAATCCACTTCCCTCGGGCGGGGCCGAATATCAGTTCGCGGCCGAAATGGATGGGTCGCCAGACCTTCGCGTCGCTCAGGCGGGCACGAGCTTTTCCTCAGGCCTTTGGCGTGTTGTGAGTGCTATTTCGTTGGGACAGGGAAAATCTCGCCAGTCCATGGGCAGATGCGCGTCGTCGTCCGTTACGCTGCCAAGTCGGTTCACCCGGCATCCGCACGAATAGATTTCCCCGCTGGGCACAATGAAAGGTCCATCACAGACGCAGCGTTTGAAGGGGTGGTTCCCCCAGCTTCTCGCCCGGCCGGCTGGCACGATCAGGCCGGGCCGGTTGATATGCCGGTGGTCTCCGGGTTCCTTTGCAGGTTCGAATGCCTGGTAAACCCGGGGATCAATCGGATCGTGGAACTCATCCTTGGACACGCTGGCAGAGATTACGCCGACACGCGCGAGAGCGGCCAACTCCAGCGCGATTTCCGTCTGGCTGCCGTTGGTGACGAGGCCCACGGCGGGCATGCCCATTTCGTAGGTCAACGGCGCCTGACGGCGGATTGTCCACCAGAGGAAATCCATGAACCTGGGGTGCAGCGTCGGTTCCCCGCCTCCAATAGTAATTGGTGCTTCCTCCAGCGCTGCAAGATCCAGCACGCGCCGGAAGGTCTCGGCAGACATGTCCGGCCCTTGGGCCCCGCAGCTGAAAGCGCAATGATTGCAGGTCATGTTGCAGCGTTTGGTGATCTGGACGTAGAGGCTCATCTGTGAGAGCTGGATTTCACCCCGCGCACTTCATGGTTTCTGAAGAACTGACCCTCGGGGCGATGGCCTCCCATCAAACCTTGCTCCAACCCAGAGCCCGTGGCATCTCGGGTCGGCCACTCTCGTCGTAGCCATAGTGGGCCACCTCCAAAAGGATGGTCTTCCCGGTGTGGAACTCCGCGACCAACTGCCGGCGTTCCTCTTGCGTCAGTCCGCTGCCGCAGGGAAAATCAGGCTGGCCGTGTGCTCCGAGCGCCATTACGAGGGTGCCGGGTTTTTCGTTTATGAAGCGCCGAAGGACGAAGGTTGCTTTTCGGATTGGCTTCACCTTCCACGCCGCTCCCCGGGCTTTGTTCTGGCCGCCAATCTTGCACAGAGAGGCGGCGTCCGCGTCCCAGAAGACGAATCCTTCACAGCCAATCCGCTCGCTGTCGCCCACGGCCGCTTCTGCCTGGGCCAGACTGGTGTAAGGCGCGGCGGCCACGCGCATCGCAGCCGGGATCAGCGGGTGGCGCTCTTGGTAGGGATATTGGTGAACGGACTTCCCGCCCAGGGCGAGCAAGTCGAAGGAAAGGAATTTGGCCTTGTGCGGAGATTCTCCCGTTCCGTTGCGGTGCCAGGAATACCACGTCTGAAAGGCCCCGAGATCTTCGATGCCGGCGCCGGGGATGAACAGTTCTCCCAGAAAAATGGTGCCAGGTTCGGCCTCGCTCAAAGCGTTTCGCCAGTCCCCGTCTTCAAACCACGGGCTGTGGTGGAGACTGGCCAGGTGAAGGTTGGACGCGGTGTAGAATTCCACCTGGTGGGCCGGCCGCACGACGGCGGTGGCAAAATTCCCGTTGTATTTCCGGCTGGCGATGACCCCCGGGTTGCGCTCCTGATCGATCGGCCGGATTTCCCGGATAGGCTTGCTCGGCAGAAACCGGCGGTTGTGGATGGCCCCAACTATTTCGTCGAAAGTCATGCCGCTTGGTTTATCTGAACGCAGTTTCTTGTCTGCAGATTTGGGTCGACGCCAAGCGGCGCCCTAAAGTTTATCGGCGTTGCGAAAGGTCCTTCCCGGCTAACCGCAGGTGATGGCCGCTTCTTCGAGCGGGAAATGGAAGGCCCGCCTCCAGACTTCGAGGTTGAACCGCATCATTTGTCCGGTATCCACCGCCACGCCCATAAACAACCCGTCGCTACCTGTGGAGCGGACCTCGACCGGGACGCCAGCGATTGTCATTTTGGTCCACTCCCGCCCGCAAAGGGGAACCTCCGGCTGATGCGCCTCGGGAAGCACATTCACAGGGTCGGCGTATGCTGTTTCTCCGACGACACAGACCGTGGGGCATCCGCCCGCGCGGCTGGCGAACAACAAGGCTCCAGCCGGCGGGTCTATCGGCAGATCATGCTCCGGCCGTTTGAATGAGTGGCAGGGTTCAGGGCTCTCGACTGGGAGGCCAGATGTCTCCACGAAGGCGCTGTGCTCGGGATGGATGAACCACTTTTTGTCCTCGTGCCATGCGAACTGCCCCAACCACTCTTCTGGCAGGTTTTCGCCGCTGACCTTCAGCCAGCCCAGGACAGCCGCCACGTGTTCCGGGCTGACCGACCCGTCGGCAGGACAAAGGCCGTGAGCCATCCCCTCCTCATCTGCCACCTCGCATACTATCTCTGCGGCGGCGCAGATGTGATCGGGGATCCCCATTTCAGCCAAACGCTCTCCCACAATGCTCGAACCGGTGTACCGATAACAATCGCAGTAGAGGCCCAGAGCCTGCGTTACCTGCCGAGCTGCTTCTGCCATGGCCCGGTCGAATTGGTCTTTATGCACCCCCGCCGGTGCAGCCGGCAGTGGGTTTCCCGTCGTCTTTCGCAGATGAGGTGCCATGATGAAATACGCAGCGAATGCGGCGGATGTGATTTCTTCGCACTACCTCATTTTAGGGCTATCCCACGTGCTTGCGGAGGGAAATGACCAACGGCAGAACTTTGGGCAGCCCCCGCTTCTGGAGGTTGGCGGCCAGTTCATTCAGCGCGGGAGCAGCCGCGATGGCGTCTGCCAAAGGGATCCGCTTGTCGTAGCTCGAGTAGGGATCGTCGGTTTCGTCAACGAGAATGAACTTCTTGTCGGTGGTAGCGACAACGATCTCGTCCCCATCTTCGCCGCTCACCATGGCGAGGGCCGGGAATTCAAAGAGCATGGCGATGGCTCTGTCAGGATCGCAGAGATAAGCGGTGGAGATGCCATCCTCGTGGTCGATCTCAAAGACCCGGGCCTTTTGGCCGCGGAGCCTCGGGAATCGGGAGTAAGCGACGGCGGCCAGCTCCCCGTCGAATGAGATGCCGTCGCAGATCAATTGGCCGTTGCGGCGGATCACTTCAAAGTTGTTCTTCGTGCCAGCGATGGTCGGTTTGAGGCTGCTTTTCCTCGTCTTCCGGGTTGGAATTGGCTGCAGCTCCTTGGCAGCCGCGTTGAGCTGGTCGAGGCTGAAGCGTAGGCCGAGGGCGGTGACAGCTTGATACATGGAACTCATATTCCTTCATGGAGGACTGTTGTCATGGGGGTGATCTGGGCTCCGCAGCAGTTGCCGCGGGTGTTGCTGGGGTGGTTCGTTGGGCGAAGCCCCTTGTCTTCCTCCACGCGGGTCCAACTGATCCAGCTATCGGGGTGAAGCCTCTGGGTGTTTTTCAAGATGGCTTCGACTTCGGAAACAGTCAGCCCGGGAGGGAGCAGCTTCTCGGGGTACTGGTCCCGCACCAGAAGGAACCGGTGTTGGCGAGCCCTTGTCGGATTGGTGTAGGCGGCCCAGTTGCGCAACCACGCCGCGAGCTTTATGCCCTGGTGTTCCCTCACACTCTTAAGGTGCTCATCCGGGAACGTTGACCGATACCGATGGAAATCCGGCTCAAAAACAATGGGAGCGCCGCCATGGAACTGGTCGGCTGTCAGGTCAATTACGCTCCCGCAGAGTTTCACCCAATAATGCAACTGCCACAGCCCTCGCCCGTCCCGGTAACCGCCACCGTCGGGGATTTCTTTGCCCCCTTCGTAGTTGAACCCTCCCTGCAACACGCCGCCGAACAGGTGAATCAGGAAGACGGAAGTGATATCACACTGTTCGTCGGGTTTCCCGTAAGGCCACTGGTTTTGGCAAAACTGCCGGACCCTTTCCAGCAACGGCTGAGTGATGGTTTCGTATTTCAACGGTGCGCTTCGGTGATTTGCACCGCTGGCGCCGCTCTGCTCATGGCAGCGCCTTTGGAGGTGTAGTCTGGATCGGCCGTGCCATTCGCCGACCAGGTTCGTCCGGATGCCTTGCTTCGCGCCAAGGCCCGATGACGCCGAGGATCCGCGTGGCGCGCGTCGGCTTTGTATCCGACACCAGCGCCTGCAGGTCTGCGCTGAATTGGGAAGCGGAGAAAACCCCAGAACCGCCAATGCTGATGCAGATCTGATCGACCCTGGGATGAACGCGAGGTGTGGAAAGATAAACCCGCGTGCCACGCGGCCTGGTCCAGCGCGGCAGTTCGCCTGGTCGCAAAGCGGCGTCCTGAACCGTGATCTTTTGTCCGTTTTGGAGTCTATCGAGATTCATGGCTGGTTGCGCAGACGCTCTCGGGCGAGGCAGTAATCGGACGTCACACGACCGGCTCCTTTTGCGGGCAAACCTGTACCTCCCAAGCATCTTTTCCTCGAACCTTACGGCGTTTGATCCGGCCTGCGACGATGAGCTTGTGCAACCGGTCGCGCTCACAGTTGCCACCCTTTCGCCATGTGCCGACTAGGCCGTGGATGAGGTCCCACAGCCGTGGTTCCGGCAGGGTCGCCACCAGGTTTTCCCAAAGGCGCAGTGAATCTGCTTGCCGCCAGTGGTAAAAGAACATGCCTGCGCCGTTGACCTCGACGAGCAGGACGTTCCGGCTCTCCGGTGTTCCATCGTCCTTCAAGACCCGGTAGATGCCGTAGCGGTAGGAATCGCCGCTCCAGCGTGTTTCGCTTCCGGCCCAGCACAGCCTGGCTTCCCCGAAGTTGACTGCCGCCAGAAGCTGGAGGTTGTGAACGGGGACATTGATTGGCCCGTACGCGTCGTAGCAGCCATCGTGGCCCACGCGTTCGGCCTTAAAAACTGTCGGAGGTCCAGCCGTTTGGTCGGGAAACGCCTCCGGCGGCTTCCTCGCAAAGAAATGGAGCTGCATGGCGTCGTCGCTCACCCAATGGCCCTCTTCAGGGTTTTTGAACTGCATAGCTTTTCTATTTTAGGTCGCCGTTACGGCGCCGGCCTCGGCGAGTTGGATCTGGTCTGAACGGTAGAAATGGTATCTGGCGATGCGCAGGGCTCCTTCCGCGGTTTCTCCCAGCACGCGCCAGGTTTCCCAGCGGGCCGGCTTGAAAAGGACGTTGAAGCACGGAGCTCTCAGGACGCGGACAAAAAACTCCTGCTGGGCGGCCTCAATGTGTTGGGCGTGGATGGTGGACATGCCCGCGCGCGGATCAGGTGGTCTGCAGGTTCTCCACGGAAACTTTGCGTCTCCGTATGAGGAGATCGTAAATGATTTCGATCAGGCCCCGCTGGAGCTCCATCGACATGTCGCCGCTTCCGGTTTGTATGTGCGCGTATTCCTCGATGAGGGCTTTGGCGATTTCGGGAACGTCTTTTTCCAGAAGCTCCTCGAGAACCTGGATGCGCTGGTTGGCGGGATCCGCCAGTGCCAGACACTCGATTTTGTCCTCCTGACGAATCCTTTGCACGACCTCCACTTTGATTCCCGGCGGCTGGATTTTGCGCACCAGCCTCATCGCCAGTTTCAACTTCTCGCGTTTGGTGAAATCCGTGTTCTTCACCTTGCGGAGGCGTTGCTGGAGAGTGGGCAGGCAGGCCTCAAGGGCTTTGATGTCCGAGCAGCCGCTCAGGATGCCGCCCGTCCGGTAGGGGACTTTGGCCGGCACGAAGCCGGCGGCGCGGGCGTAGTAAGCTGTTGGATCGTTCTCCGCCAGGGTGTGGGTGTGGAAAGCGGCATTGCCTCCGAATTTCTTGTGGAAAACATCCTCCATTTGCTTCAGATCGAATCCGTCCGGTCCGCCCCAGGCCTTGCGGTCGGAGCAGATGTGATAGTAAACGCCTTCGTAGAGGAGGTGAACGTCCTCTTTCTGGTCCAGGTCGAAAGCGTCTTCGTAGATTTCCGGAGCCAGCGCGTTGAACCCGGCTTCAACCGCAATCTGGTGAAAGACCGCCTGAACATCCCCGTTGCGAAGCTGGCGATCCTCAGAAAGCTGGCTGCGCTTCAGGAAAGGCGTCACGTCGTAGCTGTACTTCCATTTCTGGCCGGCGCTGTAGATCAGGAAGCCGTGGTAGTAGAGCCCTTTGGAGTCAGGGTGGCCGCGGCCGACCACATGAGGATACCGGGGCTGCATCCAACGGTCCTTTTGGGCCCAGGCTTGCTCCAGTTCCGGCGTCAGGGGGATTTGCAGGATGGTCCCGACCGTTTCGGGAAGGGTTTCCTCGTCGACCACCCCGAATTGTCCCCCCTCGTCGATGGCGTTCTGCAGCATCTCGCGCAGGATGAACCAGGGCTCGGTCCAGGTGTCGGCGCCCGCCTGGGTGGTGATGTGGGCCTCCCAGATTTGATCGCCCTCCGCGCTCTTCAGCCGGATCATTTGGTGGTCCACCTCGCGGATTCGCGCGGTGAAGAGTTCACTGCGCAGGTGATAGTCCACGCTGCGGGCCTGGAGGCAGCCTCCCAGCCGGTGCAGGTAGGCCAGCGTGAACTTCAACCCGCTGCCCTTGTGGCCAATCTTGTCGGTGTTGGCCTTGGTCGTCATTCCCAGTGTGACGATCTCGCGGATGTCGAGGCGTGTGGGCGTTGTGACTCGGAGAAAGCGCATGAGGTTATGTTTGGATAAAATCTGTCAACCGACCTCGCAGTATTTCATCGCCGTAACCAGCAGATGACTGTAGTCGCCGCTCATGGACTCCTGCCGGTACTGGCGGATGGTCTGTTCCGATGCGCCGGCCTTGCGGAGCGCCGCTGAGACAGTGCCCATGATCGCGAAGGCATTGCCGTCGCGGCCGACCAGCTTCACGCGCGG